>CALCIA010000083.1 GCA_937907435.1 uncultured Actinomycetes bacterium | reverse complement strand
TGGGCTCCTCATGGGGGTCACAGCCTGCCAGGACCCCCATGAGGAGCCCAGGACCTCCCTCGGACGGCCGCAAGCCCCCCGCACCCCCGCCCGTCCCTCCGCCCGCCCTCCCTGTAAGAGCAACAAAGCCTCCCGTCGTCCCCGTCCCACGGCCGGCCCCTCGGGTGAAATGGTCCCTGCTGATGTATCGGGCACTGCAGACCGACTTCGAGAGCCTGCCGCAGCTGCTTGCCGCGCGCGCCGGCGAGATCGGCGGCGAGCGCTTCGTCCGCGATGCCGAGATCGAGTGGACCTATGGCGAGTTCCACGAGCGGGTGATGGAGGTGGCCGCGGGGCTGCGGGAGCTCGGGGTGGGGCAGGGCGATGTGGTCGGGGTCGTGCTGCCCAACAGTCCCCATTACCTGGAGGTCTGGTGGGCGATCCTCTGGCTCGGGGCGATCTTCAACCCGGTCAACCCGGCGCTCACCGCGCGCGAGGCGGTCGGAATTCTCGCCGACTCCGAAGCGGTGGTCGCCGTCTGCACCCCGGAGGCCGCCGCCGGGCTCGAGGCGCACCGCGACGAGCTGCCGAGCCTGCGCGAGATCGTCGCCGCCGACGGCGACCCGGCGGCGCCCCTGCGCGGCCGCGGCAGCGTCGGCGAACACGCCGTGGTCGGCCCCGGCGACCTCTGCGCGTTCGTCTACACCTCGGGCACCACGGGGCGGCCGAAGGGGGCGATGCTCGGCCACGGCAACTTCCTCGCCAACGCCTGGCAGCTGGGCGAGCCGCTGCCGATCTCGCGCGGCGACACGCTGGGGATGGTGCTGCCGCTCTTCCACGTCAACGCGCAGCTGGTGACGACCGTGATCCCGCTCGTGCTCGGCGCCCAGGTGGCGATGTGGGAGCGCTTCAGCGCCTCCCGCTTCTGGGCCGACGTCGCCCGCTTCGAACCGGTCACCTTCTCCTCGGTGCCGACGATGCTCGCCGCGCTGCTGCACGCGCCCGGCGCCGACGAGGCCGAGTCGAACTCGCTGCGCTTCGTGATCTGCGGCGCGGCGCCGCTCTCGCCGGCGCTCTTCCGCCGCTTCGAGGAGAAGTTCGGGCTCAAGATCATGGAGGGCTACGGGCTCACCGAGGGCACCTGCTGCACGACCATCAACCCGTTCACCGGGCCGCGCAAGATCGGCTCGGTGGGTCTTCCGACCCGCGCCCAGGACGTGGCGATCATCGACGAGGCGGGCGACCCGGTCCCCGACGGCACGGCGGGCGAAGTCTGCTTCCGCGGTCCCAACATGATGCACGGCTACTACAAACGGCCCGACGCCAACGCCGAGACGATGGTCGACGGCTGGGTCCGCACCGGCGACGTCGGTTACCGCGACGAGGACGGTTACTTCTTCCTCGTCGACCGCACCAAGGACATGATCATCCGCGGCGGCGAGAACATCTACCCGCGCGAGATCGAGGACGTGCTGCTGGAGCACGACTCGGTCAAGGAGGCGGCGGTCGTCGGCCGGCCCGACGAAGTGCGCGGCGAGGAGGTCCATGCCGTCGTCGCCCTCGTCGCCGGTGAGGACGTCGCGGTGCTGGAGGAGCACTGCCGCGCCCGCCTGGCCGCGTTCAAGGTGCCGACGAGCTGGGAGGTGGTCGAGGAGCTGCCGAAGACCTCGACCGGGAAGATCGACAAGAAGCCGCTGCGCGAGAAGCTCGCCGCGGCGTCCGGGTGAGAGGAGCGACCGTGGGCATTCTCGACGGCAAGGCGGTGATGATCACCGGCGCCGCCAGCGGCATCGGCGAAGCGACCGCGAAGGAGGCGGCGGCGGAGGGCGCGCAGCTGATGCTCTGCGATGTCGACGCCGAGAAGGGCGCGGCAGTGGCCGCCGCGATCGGCGATGCGGCGACCTACCGTGACTGCGATGTCACCGACGAGGCGGCGGTCGAGGCGGCGGTGGGAGCGACGATCGCCGCGCACGGCCGGATCGACGGCGCCTTCAACTGCGCCGGCATCCTCGGCGTCGTCGGCAACATCGGCGAACTGCCGCTCGACGGCTGGAAGCAGCTGATCGACGTCGACCTCAACGGCGTCTTCCTCTGCACCAAGCACCAGGTGAACGCGATGGTTGAGCAGGGCTCCGGCGCGATCCTCAACATGGCCTCGGCTGCGGGCCTGATCGGCTGGCCGGGCGCCTCCGGCTACGTCGCCGCGAAGCACGGCGTCGTCGGGCTGACCAAGGCGGCGGCGCTCGAGTACGCCCCGCAGGGCGTCCGCGTCAACGCGATCTGCCCCAGCTACACGATGACCCCGATGGTCGAGAAGGACCTCTTCGAGGACACCTTGGGCAACGACGAGGAGCTGATCGCCGCGGCCCGCGCCAACCACCCGATCGGCCGCTTCGCGCAGCCGCCGGAGATCGCCGCCGCCGCGGTCTGGCTGCTCTCCGACAAGGCCTCGTTCGTCACCGGGACGGCGATGCCGGTCGACGGCGGCTACACGGCGCCCTGAGTCGATGCCCGACCGCGACAGCTTCGAGCAGGCTCCCTACGAGCTGCCGCCGGGTGCCACCGAAGTCATCATGGTCCGCCACGGCGCCTCGTCGCCGCCGCTCCAGGGCGTCCCCAACCCGCTGGTCGGCGGCCACTCCGACCCGGCGCTGGCGGACGCCGGCAAGGCCCAGGCGGAGCTCGTCGCCGAAGGCCTGCGCCACGAGCCGATCTCGGCGATCTTCGTCTCGACCCTGCGCCGCACCGGGGAAACCGCGGCCCCGCTGGCGGCGGCGGTTGGCCTCGAGCCGGTCGCGCTGGAGGATCTGCGCGAGGTGTTCCTCGGCGACTTCGAGGGCGGCGTCTACCGGATCAAGACCGCCGAAGGCGATCCGGTGATCAAGGAAGTCTTCGCGCGGGAAGCGTGGAGCGCGATCCCCAACGCGGAGACCTTCGACGACTTCGGCCCGCGGATCACGCGCGGGGTGGAGGAGATCGTCCGCCGGGTCGGCCCGGACAAGGCCGCGGTCGCGGTGCTGCACGGCGCCGTCATCGGCCAGCTCTGCCGGCAGGCGACCGCCAGCCGTCCCTTCGCCTTCGTCCATGCCGACAACGGCTCGGTCTCGCGGCTCGTCGTCGGTGCCGACGGACGTTGGCTGCTGCGCTCGTTCAACGACATCGCCCACCTGCGAAGGAGAACCTGATGCCCGCCTTCCTCGTCCATGGCAATCCCGACTCGGCGCGGCTCTGGTCGCGGACGATCGAGCACCTCGGCGACTACGGTGACGAGGTCGTCGCCGCCGATCTGCCCGGCTTCGCGCAGGCCGCGCCGGAGGGGTTTCCGCGCACCAAGGAGTCCTACGTCGACTGGATCGCCGAACAGCTCGAGGCCCTCGGCGGCGACGTCGACCTGGTCGGCCACGACTGGGGCTCGCTGCTCGTCCAACGGGTCGCCTCGACCCGGCCCGACCTGGTGCGCACCGTCGCCTGCGGCGGCGCCGCGGTCGACCGCGAGTACCCCTGGCACCCGCTGGCCCAGGTCTGGCAGACGCCGGGGGAGGGCGAGCGCTACATGGACGAGGAGCTGACCGACGAGTTCGGCATCGCCCACCTGGTCGAAAACGGAGTCCCCCGCGAGGACGCCGAAGCCAACATCTGGACGACCCCCCACGGCAAGCAGACGATCCTCGACCTCTACCGCTCCGCCGTCGACATCGGCGCCGAATGGCAGCCCGACCTGGAGCGCATCGAGGTCCCGGCGATGGTGATCTGGGGCCGCACCGACCCCTACGTCCCGCTCGAATTCGGCGAATCCCTGGCGCAGCGGATGAAAGGCGAGCTGGTGGTCCTCGAGTGCGGCCACTGGTGGCCGTTCGAGCGGCCCGAAGAGACCGCCGCGGCGCTGCTGCGACACTGGAATTCTGTGGGCTAGATGGCAGGGCGGGGCGCGGGGAGGGTCCAGGCCCCGCAAGCTGTCGCCCGGAAGGGATGAGGCCCCGCAGGCTGTCGCCCGGGGAAGGGACGCGCCACTCTCGCCACGGCCCGGGCAGGCTGTGGCCGTGGCGAGAGTGGCGGGTGTGCGGAAGGTGTGGAGGGACACCGGCGGGAGGCGCACGGGAGGTTCACGGATCCGTGACGGGACGCCCACGACGGGCGCCGAGGGCTGGCCCCCGAACGGTCAGGAATCTCCCGTGGTTGGAAATCCGCGTATGGCGCGGGTTTCCAACCACGCGGATCCCCCGGTCGTCCTACCGTGGTTCGAAATCCAC
>CALCIA010000082.1 GCA_937907435.1 uncultured Actinomycetes bacterium | reverse complement strand
CCGGACCTCGGCGCCCGTCGTGGCGCATCCCGTCACGGATCCGTGAACCTCCCGTCACCCTCCCGCGCGCGACCCTCCACACCTTCCGCACACCCGCCCCTCTCGCCACGGCCACAGCCTGCCCGGGCCGTGGCGAGAGGGGCGGGTCCCCTACCCGGGCGACAGCTTGCGGGGCCTGGACCCTTCCGGGCGTCAGCTTGCGGGCCCCCGTCCCTCCCGCGCACCAGCCCGCGGGCCCTGAACCCTCCCGCGCGCCAGCCTGCGGGCCCCCACCCCCGAACCACTCATCTAGTCTCCCCGGCGTGGCAATCCGCGCCGTGCTCTGGGACATCGACGGGACGCTCCTCTACACCGGCGGCGCCGGGGCGGTTGCTTGGCAGCGGGCATTCGAGGCGCTGTACGGGGTCGAAGCCAACATCGAGGAACACACCCGCTCGGGGATGACCGACCCGGAAATCACCGAGATCATCTTCGAGGAGGTGATCGGGCGGAAGGGCAGTGAGGAGGAACGGGCGGCGGTCGTCGCCAAGTACCTCGAGTACATGCCCGCGGCGGTCGCCGAGTCGGAGGGCTACGAAGTGAAGCCCGGCATCGCGGAGATCCTCCCGCGCCTGGCCGAGGCGGGCGTCGTCCAGGGGCTGGTGACCGGCAACGTCGAGCCCGCGGCGCGGATCAAGCTCGCCCGCGGCGACCTCGACAAGTACTTCACCTTCGGCGGCTACGGCTCCGACGCGCGCGACCGCGTCAAGGTCACCGAGAAGGCGATCGAGCGCGGGGGAGAGGCGGCCGGCGCGCCGCTCGACCTCGGCGCGACGATCGCGGTCGGCGACACCCCGCGCGACGTCGTCGCCGGCCACGGCGCCGGGATCCGGGTCGTCGGCGTCGCCACCGGCGCCTACTCGGTCGCCGACCAGGAAGAGGCCGGCGCCGACTGGGCGATCGCCGACGTCACCCAGGGGTTCCCCCTCTGATGAGTTCGCAGAAACCCGCGCATAGCGCGGAGAAGTGCGAACTCGACCGGAAGCGGCTCGAAGATCTGGCGCGGCTGCGGCAGGTGCGGGACCGGATCGACCGGGAGTACGCGCGGCCGCTGAACGTCGAGGCGCTCGCGGCGGGCGTCCACATGTCCTCCGGGCACCTCAGCCGCCAGTTCCGCGAGGCCTTCGGCGAGTCGCCCTACAGCTACCTGATGACGCGCCGGATCGAGCGGGCGATGGCGCTGCTGCGCCGCGGCGACCTCAACGTCACCGAGGTCTGCTTCGAGGTCGGCTGCTCCTCGCTCGGCACCTTCAGCACCCGCTTCTCCGAACTGGTCGGGATGTCGCCGAGCGAGTACCGCCGCGAGGAGGCAGGCGCGGTCGACGGGATGGACTCCTGCGTCGCCAAAGTCGTGACCCGACCGATCAGAAATCGAGAAGCGCGCACCGCCGGCCCCGCCTAAGGTCGGAGCCATGGACATCAACATTCATTACGCGTTCCTCCCCCACACCGACCCCGACAAATCCCTGGCGTTCTACCGCGACCTGCTCGGCTTCGAGCTGCGCAACGACGTCGGCTACAACGGCATGCGCTGGCTCACCGTCGGCCCGCCCGACCAGGCGATGGCGATCGTGCTCTACCCGCCCGAGGCCGAGCCCGGCCTCACCGACGACGAGCGCCGCACGGTCGCCGAGATGATGGCGAAGGGCAGCTACGCCCGGATCACCTTCGCCTCGAATGACCTCGACGGCACCTTCGAGCAGCTCCAGGCCGCCGACGTCGACGTGGTCGAAGAGCCGGCCGACCAGCCCTACGGCGTCCGCGACTGCGCGATCCGGGACCCGGCCGGAAACCTGATCCGGATCAACCAGCTCGCCTAGCCGGCTTCACGAAGCGCGAGAGCAGCGCGCCTGGAAGATGCTCGTGAAGCCCTTCTCGAACCCGTTGCGGGCGGCGCGTAGGTAGAGGCGCCAGACGCGGATCCGTTCCGGTCCGGCCAGCTGCGTCGCCCGCTCCAGGTTCGCGTCCAGGCGCTCCGCCCAGTGGCGGAGCGTCTCCGCGTAGTCGAGGCGGAAGTCCTCGACGTGGTGGACCTCGAAGCCCGCCCGTTCGAGCGCCAGCAGCACCCGCGAGAGGTGGAGCGGCGCCGCGTCGGGGAAGACATAACGCTCCGAGAAGGCGCCCGCCTCGGCGTCGGTGTGACGCAGCCGGGCGATCGCGTGGTTCAGGAGCCGGCCGCCGGGCTCAAGGAGCGCCGCCAGCGTGCGGGCGTACTCGTCGATCTGCACCGCGCCGACGTGCTCCGCCATGCCGATCGAGGAGATCGCGTCGAAGCGCTCGCCGATCAGGTCGCGGTAGTCCATGACCCGGATCTCGACCTTCTCGCCGACGCCCGCCGCCGCGGCGCGCCGCCGCGCCTCCTCGGCCTGCGGCTCCGACAGCGTGATCCCGACGACGTTCGCGCCGTACTCCTTGGCGGCGCGGATCGAGAAGCTGCCCCAGCCGCAGCCGACGTCGAGCACCCGCTCGCCGGGCTCGATCGCGAGCTTCGTCGCGACCATGTCGAGCTTCGCTTCCTGGGCCTCCTCCAGCGTCTTCGCGCCGCTGCGGATGAAGTTGGCGCAGCTGTAGGTCATCGACTCGTCGAGGAAGAGGGCGAAGAACTCGTTCGAGACGTCGTAGTGGTGGCGGACGGCGCGGGCGTCGCGCTCCTTGCTGTGGCGGCGGCCGCTCGGCGCCAGCTCGGCGGCGGGCCGCGGCGGCGGCACGGTGAGGCCGGCGGCGCGCACCGCGCCGAGCAGCAGGGCGCGCTTGTCGGCGCCGTCGAGCGCGGGCGGCTGCCAGCCGTCGAGCAGCGCGATCACGGCGTCGATGTCGTCGACTTCGAGCTCCCCGGACACGTAGGCGCGCCCGAGGCCGAGTTGCCCGGGGGCGCGCAGCGCGTGCGCGGCGGCGCGCGGCGAGCGCACCGTGAAGGTCGGGCCGTCGCCGTTTCCGGCGGTGGCGGGCAGCTCCGTGCCGTCCCAGAAGCGGACGGTGAAGGGACGATCGGGGATGCGCGCGGCGATCTCGCGGCGCAGCGGCGCGGTGGTCGCGAAGGCCATGGCGAGCGACCCTACTCGCCCGCGACCGCCGGTACACCCGTCGATCGCTCAATTTAAATGTTTAGCCCTTTTCTCAGCGGCGGATAAGCAAACAGCCATATAGTCGCCCCGCCGATGAACGCGACAGAGACCGGCCCGCTGCCGAGCGACATACAGCCGGTCCAGAACGAGACCCGCGACAGGATCATCACCGGGTTCGTCACCGTCGTCCCCTTCATCGCCCTCTTCGTCGCCGCCTGGCAGGTCTGGGGCTCGGCGCTGCACTGGTCCGATCTCCTCCTCTTCTTCGGCATGTACGTGCTGACCGGGCTGGGGATCACGGTCGGCTTCCACCGCCACCTCACCCACCGCGCCTTCAAGACCCACAGCTGGCTGCACGGGCTGCTCGGCATCCTCGGCTCGGCGGCGATCGAGGGCCCGGTCATCTCCTGGGTCGCCGACCACCGCAAGCACCACACCTTCAGCGACAAGCAGGGGGACCCGCACAGCCCCCACGTCGACCACGGCCACGGCTGGAGCGGCGCCCTGCGCGGCCTCGTCCACGCCCACGTCGGCTGGATCTTCATCCACACCCAGCGCGGCAACAAGGAACGCTTCGCCCGCGACCTGATCGCCGACCCGGTCATCTCCTGGGTCGACCGTACCTTCGTCCTCTGGGCGATCCTCGGCCTGCTCCTGCCCTTCGCCCTCGGCTGGATCATCGGCGGCACCCTCTTCGCCGGCCTTACCGGCCTCCTCTGGGGCGGCCTCGTCCGCGTCTTCGTCCTCCACCACTTCACCTACAGCGTCAACTCCCTCTGCCACTTCTTCGGCCGCCGCGACTACGAGACCGACGACCAGTCCCGCAACCTCGCCCTGATCGCGATCCCCACCCTCGGCGAGGCCTTCCACAACAGCCACCACGCCTTCCCGACCTCCGCCACCCACGGCCTCGACCGCTGGCAGCTCGACATCTCCGCGCTGGTGATCGACGGGCTGGAGAAGGTCGACCTGGTCTGGGACGTAGTCCGCGTGTCGCCTGAGCGGCTGGCGGCGAAGGCGGTGGCGTAGGGGCGTTCCCCCGGGGGTCCGGGGCGCTTGCGGCCGTCCGAGGTGGGTCCTGGGCTCCTCATGGGGGTCCTGGCAGGCTGTGACCCCCATGAGGA
>CALCIA010000081.1 GCA_937907435.1 uncultured Actinomycetes bacterium | reverse complement strand
GTCACAGCCTGCCAGGACCCCCATGAGGAGCCCAGGACCATCTCGGACGGCCGGCAGCCCCCCGCACCCCCGCCCGTCCCTTCCCGAACCCCGCCCCGGACCCGCCCCGCTACCCGCTGACCACCGGGTGACACGCGTGGAACAAGCCCTCCGGGTCGTACTTCGACTTCGCTGCCCGCAGGCGCTCGCAGGTCTCCGGCGGGAAGGCGACGCCGATGTCCTCGGTCTCGTCGGAGAAGTTGAGGTAGCGGCCGGCGTCCCAGGGCTTCATCGCCGCGGTCATCGCCGCCAGCCACTCTTTCGTCGGTGCCATGGCGGCCGGCTCGGGGACGATGCCGACGCCGAACAACAGGAACTCGCCCGGCAGGGAGTCCATCGCGCCGTGCTCCGGGGCCCCGCGGCCCATCGCGCCACCGTCGTGGCGGAGCTCCACCGAGAGCAGCTGCGACGGGGAGTCTGGCCCGACCGCGGCGAGCAGGGCGTCGATCGCCGCGCCCGGCAGCTCGTCGAGCAGCATCCCGGCGCCCGCGTAGGGAGCCGGATCGGGCGGGTCCATGTGGAGGCCGGAGATACCGGCGGGCGGCTGGGTCGCGAAGGTGTCCATCGCCGGGCCGAGGCTGCGGATCGGCGCCAGGGCCTCGGTCGCGTCCGCCTCGGGCAGCAGCGCCACCGCCTCGACGATCGCGAAGTGCTTGCCGCGCAGCGGCTCGGGGATGACCGGCAGCGGCGGGAACGACATCAGCCGGGCGACCGAGGTCACCTCGTCGGGCGCGGTCGCCGTCCACTCGTGCCAGGCGTGCAGCACCTCGCCCGCCCGCTCGACCGGGAAGAAGAGCGCCCCGGCGAAGACCTCCGCGATCGGCAGCAGCTCGAACTCCAGCGCGGTGACGATGCCGAAGTCGCCGCCCCCGCCGCGCAGCGCCCAGAAGAGCTCGGGGTCGGTTTCGGCGTCGACGCGGCGTTCGGTCGCGGTCGCGTCGACCAGCTCGACCGCGGTGACGCGGTTGGCCTGCAGGCCGTGCTTGCGCCCGTACCAGCCGACCCCGCCGCCGAGGCTGTAGCCGACGACGCCGACCGTCGGCGAGGAGCCGTGGCAGGCGGCCAGGCCGAGGTCGGACGCCTGCGGCACGACGTCGCCCCAGAGCGCCCCGGCGCCGACCCGCGCCACCCGCCGTTCGGCGTCGATCGACACCGTGTCCATCGCCGCCGTGCGGACCAGCAGCGTGTCGGCGAGGTCGCCGAGCGGTTCGGCAGCGTGCCCGGTCCGCTGGGCGCCGATCCGCAGCCCCTCGGCCCGCGCGTACTCGACGGCGTCGACCACCTCCGCGGCGCCGGCCGGCGTCACGATCCCGGCCGGGTTCTGGCTCAGCAGCATGTTGAACGCGCCGCGATTCGCTTCATAGCCGTCGCTACCGCGCGACAAGACGTCGATTGCCATCCAGCTTCCCCTTGCGTGAGTTGAACGAGACCTCGCTGCGGGGCGGAGAGTAGAGGCAATCGACGTCCGTGTCACCGGGAACCCGTCCGTTTTTCAGCCGCCGATCTCGTGGTTGGCGTGCATGAGGCGGTCCGGGTCGTAGGTGTCCCGCGCCGCCTCCAGCCGCATCGACACCAGCGGCGGGAAGAAGCTCGCCGCGTCGGCCCGTTCCTCGACGAAGTTGAGGTAACGGCCCGCCTCGTAGGGACGCAGCGCGCTCGCCACCCGGTCGAGGTCGGCGTCGGTCTTCTCCGCCAGCGCCGGGTCGGCGATCCCGACCGCGAAGAACGCATAGGCTCCGGGCAGGGTGGCGACGGCGCCCGCCCCGGCGTCCGCGCGCGAGAGCGCGCCGCCGGCGTGACGGAGCTCGACCGAGATCAGCGCCGAGCCCGACTCCGGCCCGGCCGCGGCGACCAGCGCGTCGATCGCCGCCCCGTCGAGCTCACCGAGCATCGCGTGGGCGGAGTCGTAGGGGACCGGGTCGCGCGGGTCCATGTGGAGCTCGGCGATCCCGGCGGGCGGCTGGGACGCGAAGGTGTCCATCGCCGGGCCCAGCGCCCGCAGCGGCGCCAGCAGGCGCGCCGCCTCCTCGGCGTCGCCGAGGAAGACCGCCTCGACCAGCGCGAACGATTTGCCGCGCATCGGCTCGGGGACCTCGGGCACCGGCGGGAACTGGAGGATGCGGCCGACCGAGGTGACGTCCTCGGGCGCCGTCGCCGTCCACCCGTGCCAGGCGTGGAGCACCTCGCCCGCCCGCTCGAGCGGGAAGAAGAGCGCCCCCGCGTAGACCTCCTCGACCGGGAAGAGCTCGAACTCCAGCGCCGTGACCACGCCGAAGTTGCCGCCGCCGCCGCGCAGCGCCCAGAAGAGCTCGGCGTCGCGCTCCGGCGTCGCGCAGCGGACCTCGCCGTCGGGGGTGACGACCTCGATCGCGGTCACGTGGTTGGCGGCCAGTCCGTGCTTGCGGGCGTACCAGCCCATGCCGCCGCCGAGGCTGTAGCCGGTGATGCTGACGTCGGGGGTCGAGCCGTGCAGGGCGGCGAGCCCGAGCTCCGACGCGGCCGGGACCACGTCCTCCCAGCGGGCCCCGGCGCCGACCCGCGCGCGCCGCGCCGCCGCGTCGATCGCGACCCGGTCCATCGCGTTGGTCTTCAGCAGGGTCGAGTCCCCGAGGTACCCCAGCGGCGCCATGTTGTGGCCGGTGCTCTGCGGCGCCACCCGCAGGCCTTCGCGCCGGGCGAAGCGCATCACCGCGGCGACTTCCTTCGGGTGGCGGGGGACCACGATCGCCGCCGGCCGCTGGTCGATGGCGAGGTTGAAGCCCGCCCGGGCGGCGTCGTAGCCCGCTTCGCCGGGACAGTGGACCTCGCCGCCGACCTCGGCGCGAAGCGCGGCGGGGGCGCGTCGGACCTGCAGGATGTCGTTGGTGCTCATCGGGATCTCCTCCGATTCGAAGTGGACGATGCCGCCACCTTCGCCCGCCGGAGCGATCCGCACATCAGGGTGATCCCTAAACCGGGACCCCAAGGTTGGGTCCCTAAGGGTGCGGGCGCTGGCGGCCGTCCGAGGAGGGTCCTGGGCTCCTCATGGGGGTCCTGGCAGGCTGTGACCCCCATGAGGAGCCCAGGACGTGAGGCGTTCGTGAAAAAGCCGGCACAGGGACGTCGCGAAGTCGGACTTACGTGACGATTTCCGCCCGGATCGGGATCCTCCCGGGACGCGCGTCGACTTTTGGTCGCTGAGCGACCAAAACTCCACACGG
>CALCIA010000080.1 GCA_937907435.1 uncultured Actinomycetes bacterium | reverse complement strand
GTGTTGCACAACACGGGAGAAAGCGTGGAGTTCTCACGCTCTCTGTGACGAGGTCGGACTTCCGTCACGGATCCGTGCCACTCCCGACGCACTCCCGTGACGCTCCCGCGCACGTCCCTCCACACCTTCCGCACACCCGCCCCTCTCGCCACGGCCACAGCCTGCCCGGGCCGTGGCGAGAGGGGCGCGACCTTCCCCGGGCGCCAGCTTGCGAGACCACGAGCCTTCCGGGCGACAGCTTGCGGCCCCCCGTCCCTCCCGGGCCCCAGCCTGCGGCCCCCCATCCCTCCCACGCCGCCACCCTCCCCGCGCCGAGGTTCCGGGCGCGCGACAATAGGGACATGAGCGATTTTCATGACGACCGCTCGGCCTGGCTGCGGTGCTATCGCTGCTGGTCGCAGAACCTCGAGATCCAGATTCATTACGACGCGATCCGGCGGGTCGACCCGGAGACGGGTGCCTTGGCCGAAGGGGTCGACGAGGTGCAGGAATCGGTGGTCCAGTGCCTCGACTGTATGCACGACCAACCTCACCTCACCTTCGAGGACGACCGGGTCGTGCCGATCGGCGAGCGCTGGCCGCGGATGGTGGCCGGGACGCCCTGGGTCGCCTCCTGCACGGTGACGATCGACGCCGAGCGGGTCGAGAGCTGCTCCGGCCCCGAAGCGGCGGAGTTCCTCACCTACGGCGCCTTCGGCGACGCCGGCGTGCGCGAGTTCTTCACCCACGTCCGCTTCCACAAGCACGACGAGGAGCAGATCGTCGTCCACCTCCTGGTCGAGCTCTACGCCCGCTCCGCCCAGGAGGCCACGGAGGTGCTGGAGGAGGCCGCCGAGGGCGTCCTCGAGATCACTTCCCTTGCCGAGGAGTCGCGCCCTCCCGCCCACGCTTCGGGCGAGGCGCATTGATCCGCTTGTAGGCGTCGATCACCGCGGGTTCCCGCGGGTTGAGGCGCAGCGCCGTGTCGATCTGACGGCGGGCCGCCGCGAGGTCGTGGGGGTAGAGGACGTTGGCCAGGAAGTAATGCGGCCCGTAGTTCTCGGGTTCCCGTTCGGCTGCTTCGCGCAGCGCCTCGATCGCGACGCCCCGTTCGCCGATCGACGCGGCGAGCGTGCCCTTCGAGATCAGGGCGACCGGGTCCCACGGGTTGAGCGAGGCGGCGCGGCCAAGGTCGCCGATCGCCGCGGTCGGGTCCGCTTCCTGCTCCCCGAAGGCCCGATCGATATAGCGTTCGGCAAGGAAGAACGGCACCGCGACCAAGGCCACGATCACGGCCCCGGCGGCGATCGAGCGCGGCAGCCACCGTTCGGGTCTGTCGGCTCGGCCGCGCACTCCGGACAACACCGCGATCCCGGCGAGGAACGCCATCAATCCGGTGACGATCGGATAACTCCAGAGCCAGTCGTATGAGGCGTGCATCGTCCAGTAGACGACTCCGGTCACCGCCCCGGCGACCGCCATCGCACAGGCGGGCCCCGCCCGTCGCGAGCGCACCGCGCCGGCCAGCACGGCGAAGACGAAGCAGACGAACATCGCGAAGCCCGGGATGCCGAGCTCGTCGAGGAAGAGCATCTCGACGCTGTGCGGGTCGCGCGGGGTCTCCGGGCTGCGGCGGTGCTGCATGTAGGTGAGCGGGAACGAGCCCGCGCCCGCGCCGAGGATCGGGGTCTTCACCACCTGGTCCAGGGACACCCGCCAGAAGTCGTTGCGGTTCGAACCGACATTGGCGCCGAAGCGGGCCTCCTGCCCGGAGAAATCGGTGATGCCGCCCGCGTTGAACTGTTCGATCCGCTGGTCGAAGAACTTGGCCGGCCCACCCTCATGGGCGAAGAAGGCGACCACGCCGACCACCGCGACCACCAAGGCCAGGCCGCCGAGCGACCACCCGAGTCCGCGCTCGACCTCGCGGCTCGGCTTGATCCGGGGCTCGAGGAGGAACACGACGACCGCGGCGAGCGCCAGGGCGAGCAGGGTGGTCAGCGCGATCGTACCCGCGGCGCGGTGCATGAACGGAGCCAAGCCCTTGAGTTCGCCGTGGTGGAAGACGTCGAGCAGGGTCGGCGTCGCGATCGCCACCGGGATCGCCAGCAGGGCGAGGTAGCCGACCGCCCGCAGCCGTGACGGCACGAAGCAGATCCAGGCGACGACGGCGACCGCGGTCGCCGGCACCGAGCCGCGGCTCTGGCACATGAGGGCCAACTCGACCATCGCGGTGGCGCCGCCCAGGAGGCCGACGCGCAGAAAGCCGTTCTGTCGCCGGTCGAGGGCCAGCGCGAGCGTCGGCCACAGGCAGATCAGGAAGAAGGCGGCGTTGGCGTTGCGATAGCCGAGCGGCAGCCGCAGCGTCGCTTCGCCGTGGAAGTAGGCCGAGAGATGGTGCCCGTTGGCCAGGGTGAAGACGACGGCGACGGCGATCGCGATCCCGGCGATCGCGATCGGCAGGAGGGCCACGGTCGGGCGGTCGACCAGCGCCGTGCAGAGCCAGGCGCCGACGCAGAAGAGCGCGACGTAGAGGAAGGCGTGCTCGGCGTAGAAGAGCGCGGGGGCGCGACTCGGGGTCCAGAGGAACGAGATCGTGGTCCAGATCGCGATCGCCGCCAGGGCCCCCAGCGCCACCAGCGCCCAACGATTCGACCGCAGGGGTGGCGGCGCGAACCACATCAGCGCCGCGACCAGCAGGAAGATGCCGATCGCCCCCGGGTAGAACACCGAGCCGAAGTAGGCGCCCTGGCGCCACGCCCACCAGAAGAAGAAGGCGGCAAGGGCGACCACCAGCCCTCCGATGACGGCGGCCCTGCCCGAATGGAGCGATCTGGCTTCCCGGGCCGACATCTGACGCCGCACTCTAGGCGACCCCGCCCGGTCGTATGTCCAAGCCTTGATTGGACATACGTCCAGGCCTCGGACGTTTGCTTCGGCCCCCGCATCGGGCGCCGACAGACAGCGTGATGGCCCTCAACCGAGATGACCAGAAGTCCCGCTCGGCGATAATCGCTCTCGTGGCATTCTTCTGCCTGGCCTGCGCCTTCGTCTTCCCCGCGCCGCTTCACGCGGCCACCCCCGGCCAGGTCAACCTCGTCCGCGACGCGACCTCCTCGTTCGACTCCTACACGGCGAACGCGACCCCGGCGCAGCAGCAGTGGATCCAGGCCCACTACTCCTCCATGCGCGGCTACGCGCCGTTCTTCAACCAGGCCCTGAGGTGGGCGCCGCCGACCGACTTCTATCGCGACCTCTACGCGATCTACCGCGAAGGCTCGGGGACTCCCCCGCACGAGAACTGGATCCTCAAGGACTCCTCCGGCCGCGACCTCTACATCCCCGCCGACTGCAACGGCATCTACTGCACCCAGTACGCGGGCGACGTCGGCAACCCCGAATTCCGCCACGCCTGGATCGCCGAAGCGCAGGAAAGGCTCGCCAAGGGCTACCGCGGCATCTTCGTCGACGACGTCAACATGACGATCACGGTCAGCAACGGGGCCGGCACCCGCGTCACGCCGATCGACCCGCGCACCGGCCGCCCGATGACCGAAGAAAACTGGCGCCGCTACGTCGCCGAATTCACCGAAGAAATCCGCGCGGCGATGCCGACCGCGGAAATCGTCCACAACACCCCTTGGTTCGAAAACCAGAACGATCCCTACGTCCGTCGTGAGATCGCCGCGGCCGACACGATCGAGCTGGAGCGGGGCTTCAGCGACTCTGGCCTGACCGGCGGCACCGGGACCTACGCCTTCAACACCCTCCTCGCCCACATCGACTGGCTGCACTCGCTGGGCAAGCGGGTGATGATCGAGCCGTACATCGAAAACGAATCCCAGCGCGAATTGAACCTGGCCGGCTACTACCTGATCAACACCGCGAGCGACTCGCTGGTGACCAGCTACGAATCGGACCCGGACAACTACTGGCCGGGCTGGGAAACGAACCTCGGCGCCGCCCTGGGCCCGCGGTACGAATGGCGCGGCCTGCTGCGCCGCGACTTCGAAGGCGGGTTCGTGCTCGTCAACCTCCCCGGGTCGCCGACGACCACGGTCGCGCTGAACGGCGAATACACGACGGCCGCCGGGGCCAAGGTCCGGTCGGTTCAACTGAGTGGGCGCGAAGGGGTCGTCCTCACCGCCCCTTTAGCGCCAACGGGCGAAGCCGGCGCGGAAACCCCGGGTCAAAGGCCCGCAGAACCGCCCGTCGAATCGCCCGCAGAACCGGAACCGCCCGCAGAGCCGGAATCGCCCAGCAGCGCCGAATCGGCATCTCCGATCGCAGAATCGTCGGGATCGAGCGAAGCCGCCCCGGCAAGTCCTGAACCTCCCACGCCCGTCGCGACCACTCCCGCCCCGGCCCCTGAAGCCACGGTCGGCACCACCACGCTGACCGGCGCCGTCTCCGGCGCCCACCGCGTCAAGGTGACGATCAAGATCCGACACCAGACCGCGGCCAAGGGCTGGCGCGTAGCGCGCGTCCTCAAGGTCGTCACCAACCCATCGGGCCGCTTCAGCAAGCGGGTGGCAGGCCTCAAGGTAGGCAGCTACCAGGTCCGCGCCCGCGCCGCCGGTCACTCGATCCGGCTCAGGACCAGCACTTTCACGATCTAGCGGGCGCCCCCGGAAGGGTCCAGGCCCCGCAAGCTGTCGCCCGGGAGGGCTGGTTCCCGCAAGCTGTCGCCCGGATAACGGACGCGCCCCTCTCGCCACGGCCCGGGCAGGCTGTGGCCGTGGCGAGAGGGGCGGGTGTGCGGAAGGTGTGGAGGGACGTGCGCGGGGGCGTCACGGGAGTGCGTCGGGAGTGGCACGAATCCCTCGCCGATGTCAGACCTCGTCACAGAGATGCCGAGAACTCCACGCTTCCTCCCGTGTTGTGCAACACCGAC
>CALCIA010000079.1 GCA_937907435.1 uncultured Actinomycetes bacterium | reverse complement strand
AGTGTGACGTTCCCGGCATCTTCGTCACGGATCCGGCCGAGGTGTGGAGGCTTCCGGACCTGATCGTCACGTAAGTCCGACTTCCTCGCGTCCCTGTGCCGCCTCTCCCACGAACGCCTCACGTCCTGGGCTCCTCATGGGGGTCACAGCCTGCCAGGACCCCCATGAGGAGCCCAGGACCACCCTCGGACGGCCGGCGGCCCCCCGAACCCCCGCCCGTCCGCCCCCAGGCCGGAGCAGCACTCACGACTCAGGTCACTAGATTGGCCGCTCGTGATCGGGGCCAAGGTCATCGCGCTGCTCCTCGCCGCCGCGCTCGCCGGCTCGCACGGGCCCGCGCCCGCGTCCCACGCCGCGTCGCAGGCGAAGCCCCTCGCCGGGAAGGTGGTCGGCATCGACCCCGGCCACAACGGCGGCAACTTCGCCGACCCCGGCTTCATCAACCGGCCGGTGTGGAACGGCCGCGAACGGGAGGCCTGCGACACCACCGGGACGGAGACGAACGGCGGCTACACCGAGGCGCGCTTCAACTTCGACGTCGCCATGTACCTGCGGGCCTACCTCGTCCGCGAGGGCGCCAAGGTGGTGATGACCCGAAGGACCAACCACGGCGTCGGGCCCTGCATCGACCGGCGCGCGCGGATCCTCGACCGGGCGCGCGCCGACGTGGCGATCGACATCCACGCCGACGGCGGTCCCGCGGGCGGGCGCGGCGTCGCCATCCTCACCCCGGTCCCCGACGGCCCCAACGACAAGGTGATCGCCTCATCGAAGCGCTTCGGCCGCATCCTCCTCCACCGCTACACGAAGCTCACCGGCATCCCGATCTCCAACTACGACGGGAGCAATGGATTCGCACCGAGGGACAACCTCGCGGGGCTGAACCTCACCACCGTCCCCAAGGTCCTGATCGAGTGCGTGAACATGCGCAACGCCGCCGACGCCGCCCGCCTCGTCAAGCCGTCCTTCCAGCGCCTCGCCGCCAGGTCGATGGCCGAGGCGATCACCGCCTTCCTGCGCTCGAGCTGATCGGGCCTGGCGGGCCGAGGCGCGCTGTTTCCTAAGCTTTCCTCGCTCTTCCTCACCTCTCACCGGATCGGAGTTCCCATGTCCCAGACCAGTGCCTTCGGCGCGCACGCGGCCGACCAGCCGCTTGCCTCGCTCGCGATCGAGCGCCGCGATCCCGGACCCCGCGACGTCGCCATCGACATCCTCTACTGCGGCGTCTGCCACTCCGACCTGCACTTCGTCCGCGGCGAGTGGGGGCAGCAGCAGTGGCCGATCGTGCCGGGGCACGAGATCGTCGGGCGGGTGACCGCGGTCGGCGCGGAGGTCGAGGGGTTCAAGGTCGGCGACCTGGCCGGGGTCGGCTGCATGGTCGACTCCTGCCGCACCTGCGCCGCCTGCGAGGAAGACCTCGAGCAGTTCTGCGAAAACGGCAACACGCTGACCTACGGCAGCGTCGAAAAGGAGACCGGCGGGATCACCCAGGGCGGCTACGCGAACGACATCGTCGTCGACCAGGACTTCTGTCTGCACGTGTCCGAGGGCGTCGACCTGGCCGCCACCGCGCCGCTCCTCTGCGCCGGCATCACCACCTACTCGCCGCTGCGCCACTGGAACGTCGGCAAGGGCTCGCGGGTCGGCGTGGTCGGGCTCGGCGGGCTCGGCCACATGGCGGTGAAGCTGGCCAAGGCGATGGGCGCCGAGGTGACGCTCTTCACCACCTCGCCGGAGAAGGCCGACGACGCCCGCGGGCTCGGCGCCGACCACGTCGTCATCTCCAAGGACCCCGACCAGATGAAGGGCGCGGCGAACAGCCTCGACCTGATCATCGACTCGGTCGCCGCGCCCCACGACCTCGACGCCTACCTGGCGACGCTCGGCCGCAACGGCGCGCTGGTCCTGCTCGGCGTCCCCCCGAAACCACACCCCTCGCCGGGCGTCTTCAGCTTCATCCGCGGCCGCCGCTCCCTCAGCGGCTCGCTGATCGGCGGCATCGCCGAGACCCAGGAGATGCTCGACTTCTGCGCCGAGCACGGCGTCACCGCCGACGTCGAGATGATCCGCATGGACCAGATCGACGAGGCCTACGACCGCATGGCTGCCGGCGACGTCAAGTTCCGCTTCGTGATCGACATGGAGTCGATGCCGGCCGCGACAGCGTAGGGGTGGCTGGCCGAGGTGCCGGGCGGGTGTCCTGGGCTCCTCATGGGGGTCCTGGCAGGCTGTGACCCCCATGAGGAGCCCAGGACGTGAGGCGTTCGTGGGAGAGGCGTCACAGGGACGTTGCGAAGTCGGACTTACGTGACGATCGGGTCGGAGAGCTTCCACACCTCGGCCGGATCCGTGACGAAGATG
>CALCIA010000078.1 GCA_937907435.1 uncultured Actinomycetes bacterium | reverse complement strand
CCTCCCTCGGACGGCCGGCAGCCCCCCGGACCCCCGCCCGTCCCCCAACCCGCCACCGTCCCCTCAGCCCCGCACAACCCTCACCCGCTTGTAAACCGTCACCCGCTCCTTGCCGACCCGCACCCGCTCCTCGACCAGCACCCTGCGCTGCTGTCGCACCCTGGCCCGGGCTTGCGGGCGTACGGCGACCACGAAGCTGTGTCGTCCACCCGCGCCGATCTTCGCCCTGCGACTCGAGGTCGCAGCCTGCCGACGGCTCAGCATCCCCCGGACCCTCACCGTGCAGGCCCCGCGGACGCCCTTCGGGCACCTACCGGTGATGATCAGCCGCCCATGGCGCAGGCTCGCCGTCGCGGCCAGTCCCTGCGAGGCGATCGCCGTGCGCAGCTGCGCGGTCGAGAGGCCGCGGGCGCCCGGGGCGCCCGACCCGCCCTTGGCCCCACCATTAGGGCCCGCCGAGCCGCTAGAGCCTTCCGCTCCGCCTCCCGCGCTGGTCGCGCCGCCGCCACCCGCTCCCTTGGGCCCGTCGGTGTTACCGCCGCTGCCCGAGCCTTCCGAACCCCCAGGGCCTTTCGACGCTTCGTCGCCTTCCTCCCTGCTCGCCGTCAGCTTCACGTCGTCGTACCCGACCCCGCCCGCGGGGACGGCCGTCGCCGGGGCGACGAAGGAGGTGCGGATGCGGACCTTGTAGCTGTCGCCTTTGGTGAGCAGCGTGGGTGAGATTGCCGTGGACGTCCGCTTCCATTCCTCGACCGCGGCGAGCGGGGCGCGGTTCGTCACCACCACCGGGGCCGAGGGCGTGGTCTGGTCGACCAGTTCGACCGTGTAGGTGGCTCCGGCGCCTGCCAGACCGAGCAGGTCCGTGAGCTGCGCCCGCCGGGCAAGCGAGAGTTCGACCTTCGTCGGCCGCTGGCCGGCCACGCCGAGGTAGGTGAACGCCGGGCTTTCCCAGGTCCCGGTCGATTCGACCACCGCGCCGAGCGCGAGCAGGCCGGCCTCCTTGGTTTCGATGTAGCCGGACCCTCCGACGCCGCCCGCGGCCTGGTATTCGTCGGTGACTTTCGGGCAGGTCAGGCCTTCGATGCAAAGCGGGCTGCTCTGTTCGTTCGCGGCCGTGGTCCAGCCTTCCGCGCCGCCGTCGAACGCGCTGTCCATCGCCACCGAGACCGTGGTGGCCGCGGACGCCCCGCCGACCGCGAGTACAAGCAGTGCCGCTCCCGACACGCACCCGAGCAGGCAAGCCCGCCGAATGCGACTCCTGAGCGCAGTGGACACGATTCTCCTTCCATGGTTGTCGTGTTGCTCCGCACTCCTCTTCGTCGCCTGGCACGGCGCCCGCCAGATCCGGCCCCAGTTTCTGGACGCTTGGTCGAAGCTTTCTGTCCAGTGGTAGGCCCGGCACGCCGCGCATCGCTCCGAGGTCGGTTGATCGCCCCACCCGCGCCTAGGGCTCCGGAGCCTTCGCGCCAAGCCCGATCAGCCGCGCGCCCCGGCCGCGGGTGAGGAAGCTGAAGGTCCAGCGCAGCAGCACCAGGAGCCGGTTCTCGAAGCCGATCAGGTAGTAGATGTGGACGGTCAGCCAGGCGAGCCAGGCCGGCAGGCCCCAGAGGTGGATGCCGCCGCGCAGCTCGGCGACCGCCTTCGAGCGGCCGATCGTCGCCAGGTTGCCCTTGTCGAGGTAGTGGAAGGGACGCGACCGCTCGCCGCGCAGGCGGGTGGCGATCGCCCGCGCCGCATAGCGGCCCTGCTGGATCGCGACCGGCGCCAGGCCGGGCAGCCGCAGCGGCTCGCCGTCCGGGCCGTGGACGCTCGCCATGTCGCCGAGCGCGAGGACCTCGGGGTGGCCGGCGACGGTCAGGTCCGGGCCGACCGCGATCCGCCCTGCCTTGTCGACCTCGGTCCCGGCCGCCTCGCCGAGGAGCGTCGCCAGCCGCGACGCCCGCACGCCGGCGGCCCAGACCACCGTCCGCGTCGGCATCCGCACCGGCCCGCCGTCCTCTTCCCAGGACACCGACTCGGCGTCGACGTCGACCACCGTCCGCCCGACCAGCGGCTCGACGCCCAGCTCTTCGAGCTCGCGCGCGGCGTGGCGGGAGAGGCCTTCCGGGAACGCGGGCAGCACCCGCTCGGCGCCGTCGAGCAGCACGATCCGCGCCTGCTCGGGCCGGGCGTGGCGGAAATCGCCGCGCAGGGTGTCGCGCGCCAGCTCCGCGATCTGCCCCGCCATCTCGACCCCGGTCGGCCCGGCGCCGACGACGGCGAAGGTCAGCCAGGCGCGCCGCCGCTCCGGGTCGGGCTCCAGCTCGGCCGCCTCGAAGGCCGAGAGCAGGCGCCCGCGGATCGTCAACGCGCCGCCGATCGACTTCAGCTCCGGCGCGACCTCGCGCCACTCCTCGTGGCCGAAGTAGGAGTAGTTGGAGCCGGCGGCGACGATCAGCGTGTCGTAGGCGAGGCGCCGCTCCGGCTCGCCGTCCGGCAGATCACCGAGCACTACCTCGCGGGCACCGAGGTCGAACCCCTTCACGGTCGCCAGCACGACCCCCGCGTTCACCTGGCGCTTCAGCACCGCCCGCAGCGGCGCCGCGACTTCGGCGCTCGCCAGCGCCCCGGTCGCCACCTGGTAGGCGAGCGGCTGGAAGAGGTGGAAGTTCTGCCGGTCGACCAGCGTCACCTCGACCGGCGCGTCGCGCAGGCGGCGCACCGCGTTCAGGCCGGCGAAGCCACCGCCAACGACCACGACCCTGTGCGGCGGATCGGCACCCATGCCCCACGTTACCCGCCCGCTGGTCGTCTCCGCCGCCGCCGCGAGCGCCGACCCGATCGCCGAACCCCGACCCCGCAGACCGGTGCCGAAAGCACCGGCGAACCGCCGCTCGAGCAGGACCCCGAGGTCGAGGACGGCGGCAAATCGCCGCGCCGCGAAAACCTCGACGACCGAGCGACGGCGCCGGGTCAATAAAGTGGGTCTTGTCCAGCGGGGGGCGACACCGAACAAGCCGAAGACGACCGAAGCAGAGGAACCCATGAGCGCAACCGCAGGCCCCGCCACCGTCGAGTCGATCGATCCCGCCAACGGCGAGGTGGTCGAGACCTACGAGATCTTCTCCGAGGGGCAGATCGACGCCGCCCTCGATCTCGCCCATTCCGCCTTCGGCGAGTGGCGCCGCAGCCCCTGGGCGCCGCGCGCCGAGCTGATGAGCGGCGTCGCCCGCGAGCTGCGCGCGATGGACGACGAGCTCGCCGAGACGGTCAGCCGCGAGATGGGCAAGCCGATCACCGAAGCGCGCGCCGAAGTCGAGAAGTGCGCCAAGGCGGCCGACTACTACGCCGAGCATGGCGAGGGCTTCCTCGCGCCGGAGGCGATCGACACCGGCGACGGCCGCAAGGTCGCCGTCCACAAGCGCCCGCTGGGCGTGGTCCTCGCGATCATGCCGTGGAACTACCCGCTCTGGCAGGCGATCCGGGCAGCGACGCCGATCGTCTCCGCGGGCAACGCCTTCGTCCTCAAGCACGCCTCCAACGTGACCGGCTGCGGCCTGCTGCTGGAGCGGGTCTTCGAGCAGGCGGGCGCCGCCGACGGCGTCTTCAAGACGATCGTCGTCTCCGGCCGCAAGGCGAGCGAGCTGATCGGCGACCGGCGGATCGCCGGGGTCACGCTGACCGGCTCCGACGCCGCCGGGGTCGCCGTCGGCGAGGCCGCCGGGCGGGCGATCAAGCCGGTGGTGCTGGAGCTCGGCGGCTCGGACCCCTTCATCGTGCTGGAGGACGCCAACCTCGAGAAGGCGGTCGAGGTCGCGGTCACCGCGCGCTTCCAGAACACCGGCCAGAGCTGCATCGCCGCGAAGCGCTTCATCGTCGTCGAGGCGGTCGCCGAGGAGTTCGAAGAGCGCTTCGCCGCGGCGGCGAAGCAGCTCCGGCGGGGCGCCCCGCTGGACCCCGAGACCCAGCTCGGCCCGATGGCCCGGGAGGACCTGCGCGACGAGCTCGCCGGGATCGTCCGCGCCTCCGAGGCGGCGGGCGCGCGCATCATCACCGGCGGCGAGGCCCCGGACGAGAAGGGCGCCTGGTACGAGCCGACCGTCGTCTCGGCGACCCACGACTCCCAGGCGCCGGTGATGCGCGAAGAGACCTTCGGCCCGGTCGCCGCGGTCGTCCGCGTCGCCGACGAGGCGGCCGCGGTCGCACTCGCCAACGAATCGGAGTTCGGCCTCGGCTCGAGCCTCTGGACCCAGGACCACGAGCGCGCCGAGCGCCTCGCCGCCGACATCGAGGCGGGCATGGTCTTCGTCAACGCGATGACCGCCTCCGACCCCCGCATCCCCTTCGGCGGCGTGAAGCGGAGCGGCATCGGCCGCGAGCTGGGCGGCGAATTCGGCATGCGCGCCTTCCTCAACATGCAGTCCGTGGTCACCACCGAGGTCTAGCGGGCCGCAAGGCCCTCCGGTCGAGTTCGCAGTAATCCGCGGATAGCGCGGAGAACTGCGAACTCACCGAATAGATGATCTAGGCTCGCCGGGTGCGGGTCGCCACCTGGAACGTCAACTCGGTCAAGCAGCGGGTGCCGCGCCTGCTGCCATGGCTGGACGAACGGGAGCCGGACGTCGTCTGCCTGCAGGAGACGAAGCTGGCCGACGCGGGGTTCGATGAGCTGCTCGGCGACGCGCTGCGTGAGCGCGGCTACGAGTGGGCGGCGCACGGGGAAGGGGCCTGGAACGGGGTCGCGATCCTCTCCCGGGTCGGGCTCGAGGAGGTGGTGCCGGGACTGCCCGGTGGACCGGGCTTCCCCGAGCAGGAGGCCCGGGCCGTCGCGGCCACGTGCGACGGGGTCCGGATCTACTCGATCTACGTGCCGAACGGCCGCGAACCGGACTCCGATCACTACCGGTACAAGCTCGAGTGGCTGGCGGCCCTGCGCGACGACGTCGCCGCCGGGACCGACGCGGTGCTGGTCTGCGGCGACATGAACATCGCGCCGACCGACGCCGACGTCTTCGACCCCGCCGCCTACGAGGGCCACACCCACGTGACGCCACCGGAGCGCGCGGCGCTGGCCGAGCTCGAGGCGACCGGCCTCCACGACGTGGTCCGCGAGCGCTGGCCGGGCACCGAGCGCGTCTTCAGCTACTGGGACTACCGCGCCGGCATGTTCCACAAAGACCTGGGGATGCGGATCGACCTGATCCTCGCCGGCGCCCCGGTCGCGGCGCGGGTGAAGGCCGCCTGGATCGACCGCAGGGCGCGCAAAGGCAAAGGCCCGAGCGACCACGCGCCGGTGATCGTCGACCTCGACGAGGCCCCCGACGGCGACATCGGCCCGGTCGTCCCACCCCCCTCGCGCCCGGTCACCACCCGCGGCGCCGCCAAGCTCCCCCAGTCCCGCGACTAGCGGCCCCAGATGTTGATGGGCCGAAAACTAAACATATAGGCGAGTTTTCGGCCCATCAACATCGCGGGCCTACCAGCGGACGAGGCGGCCGCGGACGGTCAGGCGCGCGGGGGGACGCAGGATGCCGAGCGGGCTCCAGGTCATGCCGAGCTTGCGCTGGTCGACCTCGGCGTGCGCCTCGATCTCGAGCTCCTCGCCGAAGGCCTTCACCGTCGCGGTGACGTCGAGCGGCGTGCTCGCCCCGGCGGCCCGCAGGGTGCCGCGCACGTGCAGCGTCTCGCCGTCGAGCGCCGCCGATTCCGACTCGAAGCGCACCTCCGGATGCTCGTCGGCGTCGAAGAAGTCGCCCGAAAGCAGGTGGGCGTCGCGCTTGGCATTGCCGGTGCGGAGGCCGGCGGCGTCGATCACCAGCTCGATCGCCGGGCGCGCTTCCAGGTCGAGGGTCCCCCGGTAGCGGGTGAAGCCGCCCTTCACGGTCCCGATCACTCCATATAGGAGCGGGACGCGGAACTCGACGCGGGAGCGGTCGGGGTCGAGGATCCAGGTCCCCTTCTCCAGTTGGCCTGCCGGGCCGACGACGGCGTCGGTGTCGAAGTACATAGGCGTGCGCGCTCCTTTCGCGTTCGGTCACATCGCCCTCGCGGCGCGTGTCTGTTTCCATGACACGAAGCGAAAGGGGTTTGTGACCGATGACTGAAGGCGACCTGATCGTCAGCGCATTCGAGGAGCAGCGGCCGCACCTGCGGGCGGTGGCCTACCGCATGCTGGGCTCGACCGGCGAGGCGGACGACGCGGTGCAGGAGGCCTGGCTGCGACTGAGCCGCAGCGACGCCGAGGAGATCGAGAACCTCGGCGGCTGGCTGACCACGGTGGTGGCGCGGATCTGCCTGAACATGCTGCGCTCGCGCAACTCGCGCCGCGAGCAGCCGCTCGACGCCCGCATGCCGGACCCCATCGTCGACCCGATCGACGGCACCGACCCCGAGCACGAGGCGCTGCTCGCCGACTCGGTCGGCATCGCGATGCTGATGGTGCTGGAAACGCTGAGCCCGGCGGAGCGGCTCGCCTTCGTCCTGCACGACATGTTCGGCGTGCCCTTCGACGAGATCGCGCCGATCGTCGACCGCACGCCGGACGCGGCGCGCCAGCTCGCCAGCCGCGGCCGCCGCCGCCTGCAGGCCGCCGACCCGGTCCCCGAGCCCGATCTCGACGCCCAGCGCGAGGTCGTCGCCGCCTTCATCGCCGCCGCCCGCCAGGGCGACTTCGAGCGGCTGGTCAGCGTCCTCCACCCCGACGTCGTGCTGCGCGCCGACTTCGGCCCGGACCGCGAGCCCCAGGAGGTGCGTGGCGCCGAGGCGGTCATCGCCCAGGCCAGCACCTTTGCCCGCCTCGGCCTCAAAGGCCGCATGGTCCGGGTCAACGGCGCGATCGGCACCGTCGCGCTGCGCGACGGCGAGCTCTTCTCGGTCGGCGCGGTCAAGGTCCGCGAGGGCCGGATCGTCGAGATCGACTTCCTCGCCGACCCGGCCCGCCTGGCGGCGCTCGACGTCAGCTGGCTCGACGCCTAAGGGGCGGTGGCCAGCGGGACCTCGCAGTTCGCCGAGAACCCCTGCGACTCGATCCCCAGCGCCACGTTGTTGCGGGTGGAGAAGTTCGAGAAGGCGACGTAGGCGGTGAGCTCGATCAGCCCGGCCTCCCCGAGCGCCTCGAGCAGCCGCGCCGAGAGCTCGTCGGTGACGGTGAGCGGCGTCGAGGACATCGCCTCCGCGTACTCCATCACGTCGCGCTCCAGCGGCGAGAACGCGTCGGACTCGCGCCAGCGCGGCACCTGGCTCGCCACCGCCGGGTCCAGATCCTGGTTCAACGCGGTGAAGTAGCCGATGTCGAGGCACCAGCTGCAGCCGACGTACGCGGCCACCGCCATGTGCGCGAACGACTTGAGCCGCGCGTCGACGGCGGGCCAGGTGTCCGCCTTCATGCCGAACTCGAGCGCCGCCTCCATCACCGGCGGGTTGTGCCACCCGACCTCGAGCGGCTCCGGCACCTGCCCGCCGAAGAGCGCCAGCTTGCTCTCGTCGAAGCCCGTCATCTCTGCCTTCTGGACACGTAGTGCCATGTCGTCCTCCTGGGGATCTCGTTGGTGGCCCTGCCCTTCCGAAGGAAGACACGCACCGGCTCGCGGGTGTGACGAAACGCGAGCCATGAGACCGTCACCGGCAACGAACACCGAGCCAGCGGCGATAAGCGGTACGGCGGCTCCACGACCCTTGCCGGGTCTGCAAAGGGAGGTCTAAGGAGTGGCGCGTTCGTCCGTCGCGCTAGACGCAGGCGAACGCCAGGTCGCCGGTGATGAGCGAATCCCGTCGGATTTCCGCACGTAAAGTAGTGCCCATGGGAGGTGACGAAGGCTCTGCAATCGGGCGTGGACGGGTCCCGACGGCTACAGGAAGGCGTCCGCGGATCCGATCGGTGACGCGTCGGTAGGCACCCAGACGGACGGGTGCGATAAGCATCTGCTCCTCGTTCTCCTTGATGAGGATCACCGGGCGCCCTTCGCTCAGCGACGTCCAGAGGAGATTCCCGGCGGTCTCGGTATCGACATCGACGGCGACGAACACCGAGCCGTGTGGATAGCCGTAGTCCTCGTCCGAGACGGCCCCCTGAATGAATGCGTCCAGGGCCGCCTGTTGTGCAGCCGTGCGGTTCATGCTCATGAGATTAGTTCTTCCCAATCATCGGCAAACCACTCGATTGCCTTAGCCATTGCCTCGTTCGTGGTCGATGCTTCGAACGGCAACGATTCGGGCGACCGCTTCTTTCCTCCAGAATATCTGTGGTAATGGTGGTCGTCAACGCTGTCGTCCCACCGTTCACCCTCATGTGAGTTGTCGCAGACGATCACGGTTTCCCAGCCGTCACCGTTCATCACCTGCAGCATCACGGCATATTCGTAGGGATACGCGCTGCTCCGCCGGTAGAGAATCCGGACGGATTCATTGATCGGCAGCACCATCTCGCGGTCCTTCATCAGCGCGCGGCAAGATACCTCAACGGTTCCCGAGCGCCTGAATCGGGTCCACCAACGGCGCTTGGCCTAATGCAGCCGGTGCCACTCGCAGGGAGTCCACGGGACTCACTCGACGATGCGGGCGGAGGGACTTGAACCCCCACGGGCCGAAGCCCACCAGGACCTAAACCTGGCGCGTATTCCAATTCCGCCACGCCCGCGTGGCGCCTTGCGGCTTAACGAGCGGTCAAACTGCCGCGTCGCATCTAGATTCTATGATCGTGGCGTGCCTGTAGGGGAGGTGAGACCGGGCTACGAGCTGTGGCGCCCGAATCGGGAGAAGGCCGCTTCGGTGACGACGAAGTGGCTGATCGTGCTGCTCCTGCTGCTGACCGCGGGGTTGGCGGCGCTGATCACGATCGGCGGCTGGAGCGTGCTCGAGGGCGGCAACGGCATGGGCTTCGTCTGCGCGATCTACGCGATCCTCTACTTCTGCTTCGCCTTCCTGGTGGCGCGCTGGCGCCGCGGGATCCTGCCGCTGGCCGCCGCCCTGTCGATGATCCTGGCGATCTTCTGCGCGGTCGGCGCCGACAGCTGGTTCGCCCGCGACAAGTCGGGCTTCAGCGAAGCGGCCCTCTCCTCCTCACTGGTCGGGGTGCTGGTGATCATCCTCGCGGTGATCCAGCTGGCGGTGATCGTCGTCGCCCTCTACGGCTTCAACCAGGCCTGGAACGTCGAGGAGGAGCGCCCGATCGGCAACGGCGAGAACTACGGCGCGGGCGCCGGCGGCGGCACCGCCCCGCAGCCCGCCTGAGCGCCACCGTCGTTCCGCTGTTCTTTATGGCCCTCACAGGGCCATAAAGAACAGCGGAACGGGTCGCCACCTCTCCGCAGCTGTTCCTTTTGCGCCCCTGAGGCGCAAAAGGAACAGCTGGCGCGGGGCGGGGATGCCGGAGGAGGGACTCGAACCCTCAAGCCCGTAAGGGCAATCGATTTTGAGTCGATCGCGTATGCCAATTCCGCCACTCCGGCGCGGTGCCGCGTGGGAACTGTAGAGCGGTCTAGTCGGTGGAGACGGCCAGGTGGCTCGGACGGCGGTGCTCGCGGGTGCTCGGGGCGCGGTCGCGACCGGCGCGGATGCGCAGCCAGGCGAGCGCGGCGAAGCCCCAGGCGCCGACCACCAGGAGGCCGCCGAGCACGTCGCTCGGGTAGTGCCAGCCGAGGATCACGACCGAGAAGCCGACCGCCCCGGTGATGGCGACCCCGGCCACGGCGGCGGCCGTGCGGTGGGCGGCGGGGGCGACGAGCAGCAGGGCGACGGCGATCGAGGCGGCCGCCGTCGTGTGGCCGCTCGGGAAGGAGTCGGGCCAGGGCAGTTCGATGCCGTGTTCGAACGCCTTGTGGCGGGCGTGTTCGAGCGTCGTCTTCAGCAGCTGGGTGGTGAGGTTGGCGCCGGCGACGACGACGATCGCGGCCAGCACCTCCCGCCGCCGCCCGTACCGCAGGCCGATCGCGCAGGCGACCGCCAGGAAGACGAGCAGCGAGGTGAGGTCGCCGAGGTTGACCAGCACCGCGGCCAGCGCGTGGATCGGCCCGGAATCCTGCTCGAAGTGGAGCATGACCCGCAGGTCGAGGCGTCCGAACGGCCCGAAGGAGTAGGCGAGGAAGGCCAGCGGCGCGATCGCGAGCGCGCAGGCGATCGCCGCGAGAAGCGCCCTTTTCACGCCTGGGGCCATCCGGAGACGGTAGCGGCCGCGCCTGAGCGGAAGCTCAAGCGACGGCGCCCGTCAGGCCGCGAGGTGGACTTCGTGGAAGCTGACGGCCGCGGCCGTCGCCAGCACGTACTCGTCGACCTTGAGCAGCAGACCTCCTTCGACCAGGGCCGTGATCGCCCGCGCGGCAAGCTCCACGTCGCCGATGCGCGCCATCACCGCCTCGATGCGCAGTTCCGAAGGCCGTTCGGCGAGCACCAGCCGCAGGATGATCGCCTGCGCCTCCCGCTCCCGATCGGCGTCGTGAACGATCCGCAGCCGCACCGGCCGCTCGCTCGGTTTCACCTCCGCGACGGTGTCGCGAGGCCCAATTGCGTCTATGTCATGAGTCTCTACGAACATATGTTCGTAGTGTGGCACCGTTCCCGGCGGAAAACCGGCACCGCGCCGGCGGCCACGGGCGCGGCCGGCCGGCGACCGGGCGCGGGCGCTCAGTCGGCGGCGACGACGTCGGCGAGAGTCTTGCCGCTGACGACGGACTCCGGAGACTCGACGACCACGTCGGAGCCGGGGCGCGCGGCGTCGTCCTTGCGCTTGATCAGGAGCCACTGGGGCTTCTCCCCCGGCCGCGTCCGCTGCAGGGCGAAGCCGCCCTCGAGCTTCTCCCCGTGCAGGACGAAGACCGCGTGGCCGCGTTCGATCGCCTCCGGCCAGGGCACCCGACCGCCCTGCTCGTAGGTCCCGCGGTCCCAGACGATCACGCCGCCCTCCCCCGCCTTCCCTTCGAAGTCGTTGTGGGACTTCTGGTGGTCCTCGACCTGCACCGCGAGCCGTTTCTGCGCCGGATCCATCGAGGGCCCTTTCGGCACCGCCCAGGAGCGCATCACCCCGTCTACCTCCAGCCGCAGATCCCAGTGGTGCGCGGTCGCCTGGTGCTCCTGGACGACGAAGGCGCCGGCGCTGACCCCCCGGATCGCGAACTGCTCGTGCCCTTCGACCTTCCCCTTCTCGACCTCGACCTCATCCACGACAGCTCCCCGCGGCCCCGCCCCGAGCCAGCCGAGGAACGCCTCGACCGCCTCGTCAGCCCCCTCCGCCTGGACCAGCACCGACCCGTCGTCCTCGTTCCTCACCCAGCCGAACACGCCCAACTCGCGCGCCCGCCGCACCGCCGCTTCCCGAAAGCCGACCGCCTGCACGCTCCCCCGCACGCGCGCCCGCACCCCCGTCCCTTTCGCCTTTCCACGCCCGGCCACGTCCCCCGTTCTACCCGAAGTGAGCGGCAGCACCAACGTCACCGTCGAGCCAGATGCCCAGGCGCGCCCCCCGTGGCGCTCCGCCGTCGCCCGCACGATCGCCAGCCCGAGGCCGGCCCCGGGCGCATCGCCGTCGCCGCCGCGCCAGAACCGGCCGAAGGCGGCCTCCTCGGTCCCGGGCCGGAACCCCGGCCCACCGTCGGTGACCGAGAGCTCCGCCTCCTCCCCCGCCCGCCGCAAACGCAGTCGCACCGCGCCACCCGGCGGCCCGTAGCGGGCGGCGTTGTCGAGCAGGTTCTCGAGCGCCCGCGCGAGCGCGTCCGGCTCGCCGCTCACGGTCAGCGGCTCGTCGACCTCGACCCTCACCGCCGGACGCCCCGCCGCCGCCTCCCGCGCCAGCTCGTCCAGCCGCACCGGCTCGCGCGGCCGCGGCGCCGCCGACTCGCGCTCCAGCGCCAGGAGGTCGTCGACCAGCAGCTTCAGGCGCGCCGCGTCGGCCTCGAGGTCGGCGACGACCTCCGGATCGGCACCGTGGCGCGCGACGAACTCGACGTTGCCGCTGAGGCTGGTCAGCGGCGTGCGCAGCTCGTGGCTCGCATCGGCCAGCAGCCGCCGTTCGCGCTCGCGCGCGGCGGCAAGCGCGTCGAGCATCGCGTTCAGGGTGCTCGCCAGCTCGGCGACCTCGGCCGGCCCGGCGGGCTCGACCAGGCGCCGGGCCGGGTCCTCGGTGCGGGCGACGGTCGCCGCCGAGGAGGAGAGGTCGCGCAGCGGCCGGGTGCCGCGACGGGCGAGGAAGGCGGCCAGGCCGCCGCCGATCGCGACCGCCCCCGCCCCGCACAGAAGCAGCAGCAGCCCGAGGCGGTGCTCGGTGCCTTCGATGTCGGCAAGGCTGCCCGCGACGAGGACGACGCCGCCCGAGGCGGGGCCCCCGGCGCGGGCGACGGGCGCGGCGAAGATCCGGATGCCTTCGCCGCCCAGCTCGGCGTCAGCGAAGGCGGTGCCCCCGCGGCGCGCCGTCGCCTCCGCGCTCGTCCGCGGCAGCAGCTTCGCCCCCAGCGACAGCGAGCGGGCGACGATCGCCCCTTCGGCGTCCAGCACCTCGACGCTCAGCTGGTGGCCGGAGAGCGGCGATTCGAGCGCCCCCGGCGAGCGCAGCAGCGCGGGCGCCGACACCGCGAGCCGGGCGACGTCGGTGGCGCGACGGCGCAGGCTGTCGTCGAGCGAGGCGTGCATGCGGTCGCTGACGACGACGCGCGCGGCGATGCCGAAGACGAGCACCGCGAGCGCCACCGCGGCAACCGAGGCGATCGCGAGGCGGAAGCTGAGGCTGCGACCCCTCACGCAGCGAGTATGAAGCCGACCCCGCGCACCGTCCGGATCGCCTCCGGATCGCCGAGCTTGCGCCGCAGCCGGGCGACATAGCGGTCGACGATGTTGTCGGTCGCGGCGCCGCCCCAGATCGTCTCGATCGCCGCCTCGCGGGAGACGACCGCGCGCGGATCGCGCAGCAGCAGTTCCAGCAGCTGCGCCTCGCGCGTGGTCAGCTCGACCGCGGGCGCGCCGCCGATCGTCACCTTGCCGGTCGCGGTGTCGAGCACGATCGGGCCGTGGGCGAGGCGCTCGGAGCGGTCCGAGCCGCGCCTGGTCAGCGCCCGCAGCCGCGCCACCACCTCGGCGATCGCGAACGGCTTCACCACATAATCGTCAGCCCCCGACTCGAGGCCGCGCACCCGGTCCTCCACCGAGTCCCGCGCGGTCAGCATCAGGACCCCGCCGGTCAGCCCCTTGGCGCGCAGCCGCCGGCAGACCTCGTAGCCGTCGAGCCCCGGCATCGCCACGTCGAGGACGACCAGGTCCGGCGCCGCACCCTCGGCCACGGCCAGCGCCAGCCCACCGTCGGCCGCGCCGGTCACCTCGAAGCCTTCGGCGCCGAGGCTGCGCTCGAGCATCCGCCGCACCGCGGCGTCGTCCTCGACGACCAGGACCCGGTCGGCCATCGGCGCGCCGCTCAGTCCCCGGCGACGTCCCGCCGCAGGAAGACGAGCACGGCGGCGATCAACGCGGGCACCGCGTAGATGGCGCAGACCCAGAGCGCCCGGATCACCGGCGTCCAGTCGACCGGCGAGCGCAGGAACCCCTGCCAGGCGTTGAACTGCGTGCTCAGCAGGTAGGGATGGATGCCGCCGAGCCCGGGCAGGATCCCGATCAGCTGGACGAGCAGCGAGAACATCAGGGTGCCGACGATCGCCGCGGCGCTGTTGCGGAACACGGTCGAGAAGAGCAGGCCGATCGAGGCGATGGCCAGGATCGGCACCAGGTAGAAGAGCAGGCTGAGCCCCACCAGCCCCAGCCCTTCGGTCGCCGAGACGCGCGTGCCGGAGAGGCTGATGATCGAGTTGAAGCCGGAGGCGAGGATGCCGGCGACGAGCGCCACGGCGCCGGTGACCGCGATCGCCAGGATCGCGTAGGTGAAGGTGGCGAGCGCCTTGCCGGCGAAGACCTGGTGGCGCTCCACCGACCGCGTGAGGATCGTCTTCAGGGTGTCGTTGCGGTCCTCGGCGGCGACGATGTCCCCGGCGACCAGCGCGGTGATCAGCGGGAACATCCAGACCGAGCCGAAGAGGAGCAGGACGAGCGGCACCGCCAGCCCGGTGTCGTGCAGGTAACGGCCGAAGGCGACGTCGTTCGGCTGGCCGCTCTGGGTGACGAGCGCGACGACGAAGATGATCGGCACGATCGCGGCGGCGCCGAGGCCGAGGTAGGTGCGCTTCTGCGCGCGGAGCTTGCGCAGCTCCCAGCGGTAGATCGTCAGGACGCCGGGATTCACGCCGCCTCCTTCGCCCGCGCGGCCGGGTCGCCGCCGCCTTCCCCCGACTCACGGCGCGTCTCCACCCGCTCGTCGCCCTCGGTGAGGCTGAAGAAGAGGTCCTCGAGGCTGGCGTGGCGGGGGCTCAGCTCGCGGATCAGCGCGCCCGACTCGGTCAGGGCCAGGGAGAGGGCGCTCACCGCGTCCTCGCCCTCGGCCTTGAAGGTGAGCCCGCCCTCCGGCCGCGGCCGGACCGCGGTGACCCCGGCCTGGATCTCGGCCACGCGCCGGGCGACCCCGTCCTCGGTCGTCCGCAGCACGTAGTCCTCGCCCGCCTGGGCACGCAGGTCGACGAGCGAGCCTTGGTAGACGACCCGTCCCGTGCGGACGATGGCGACGCGGTTGCAGACTTCTTCGACCTCGGCGAGGAGGTGGCTGGAGAGCAGCACGGTCATGCCGGAGGCCGACAGCTCGCGGATCAGGTCGCGCATGTCGCGCATGCCGCCCGGGTCGAGCCCGGTCGCGGGCTCGTCGAGCATCAGCAGACGCGGCCGGCGCAGCAGCGCGGCGGCGATGCCGAGGCGTTGGCGCATGCCGTGCGAGTAGCCGCCGACGCGGTCCTTCGCCCGCTCGGCGAGACCGACGGTCGCCAGCGACTCCTCGATCCGCGCCGCCGCCCCGTCGCCGTCGAAGGCGGCGAAGAGCCGCAGGTTCTCCCGCCCGCTGAGGTAGGGGTAGAAGGACGGCGCTTCGACGAAGCCCGCCACCCCCTCGAGCGCCTTCACGCTCAGCTGCGGGTCGCGCCCGAAGATCCGCACCGAGCCCGCGGTCGGGCGGATCAGCCCGAGCATCATCCGCAGCGAGGTGGTCTTGCCGGCCCCGTTGGGGCCGAGGTAGCCGAAGACGTCGCCGGGCTCGACGGTGAGGTCGACATCGTCGACCGCGACCAGCTCGCCGTAGCGCTTGACCAGGCCACGGACCTCGATCGGCACCGCCTCCGGCATCACCCTCGACACGAAGCAGGGCCCCCTCAGAGGCCCCGCGCCGCCGCCTCCACGGCCGCCGGGGGGACCGAGCCGAGCACCGCATAATCGACGCCCTCACGGCTGAACCAGAGGGCCGAGCCGAGCGCCGTGTCGAGCTCTTCGCCGGTGACGCTTCCGATCGCCACCTTCGGCAGGCTGAGGCCGCCGGCGCCGCCCATCGGGCCGCCGCCTTCGCCTTCCTGGGCGGAGCTCTTCGACTCGATCACGGCGATCCCGCCGAGGCCCTTGCCGTAGGTGACCAGCGCCGCGGTGTGGCCGTCGACTTCGATCGCCCGGACCTCGGACCGCGGCAGGCCGGCGAGGCTCGACGGCGCGGCCAGGGGGAAGTCGACCGCGGCTTCGACGGCGGGTGCGCCGACCGCCTGCGTCGCCTGACCGTGCGGGCCCTTGAGCTGGGCGGGCGAGAGGTTGACGACCTTCGCTTCCGCGGGCGGGGAGATCTCGAAGTCCGAGGCGGGCACGGCTTCGAAGCTGACCGAGGTCGCGGCCAGTTCGAGCACCGGCGAGGAGCTTTCGCTGGAGTAGACGGCGGCGCGCAGCGGGATGCCGTTGGCGGCGTCCCAGGCGAGCTCGACCCGCCCGAGCAGGCCGCCGTCGTGGCTTGGCGCCGCCCGCACCGTGTAGGTGGCCTGGCCGGCGACGTCGGAGGGCATCGCGCCGCTCAGTTCGACCTGCTTGCCGGCCTTGTCGATCCCTTCCTGGATTTCGGCGACCGAGGGGACCTGGCCTTCGCCTTCGTTCGCTTCGCCCTGTTCTTCGTCCGGCAGCGTGCCTTCGTAGACGGTTTCCGAGGTGCCGTCGTAGATCTGGAAGTGACGGCCCTCGATCAGCACCTGGCTGTCGTTGCCGCCTTCTTCGGCCTGCAGCTCGAGCCGCAGCTTGCCGCCTTCCGACGCGGTGGCCCAGAGGCGGCCGGTGGCCCCGGCCAGGATCGGGTCTTTGCCTACCAGGCTGGAGGCGTCGACGAGGTTGTTGGTGAAGTGGACCTCGGCGCTGATGCCGGGCACCGTCGGTGCTTCGAGCGCGTCGTGGACGGCGTTCGCCAGCGGTTTCTCGGGCGGCTTCGGGCCGCCGCCCGAGGTGGCGAGGGCGACGGTGGTACCGCCGATCACGAGGACCAGCGCCAGGGCGCAGATCGCGAGCAGACGGCGGGTCGAGATGCGGCGAAGAAAAGTCAAAGCGGCCTCCTGGTGAAACTCGGGACCGTTCGAGCGTAGGCACGCTCTCTGAAAGAACTCTGACAGTTGCCGGCCCTCGGCCCAGAAGCGGTGGGCCAGTCGCCTACGCGTCCCGCGGCGCCGGGGTCGCGGCGGAGCGCAGCGCGCCTGCGCTGGCGGCCACGACCAGGGCGATCGCCACGGCTTCGATCGCGTCCAACCCCTGCCCGAGCGCGACGAAGCCCACGAGGGCCGCGACCGCCGGCTCGAGGCTCATCATCACGCCGAAGACCGCGTTCGGCAGGCGCCGCAGCGCCTCGATCTCGAGCGCGTAGGGCAGCGCCGAGCTGAGCAGGCCGACGCCGACGGCGCGCGCCAGCACCTCGGCCGACCCCAACTCGCCACCGCCCACCGCGATCCCCGACGGCGCGAGGACCAGCGCCGAGATCGCCATCGCGACGGTCAACCCGCCGAGCCCCTCCGAGCGTCCGCCGATCCGGGCGCTCAGCAGGATGTAGAAGCCCCAGAGCGCACCGGCGGTCAGCGCCAGGACGGCACCGAAGACGTCGATCGAGCCGCTGCCGAAGTCCCCCGACAACAGCACGATGCCGAGCGCCGCGAGCCCCGCCCAGACGAGATCGCGGCGCCGGTGCGAGCCGAAGACCGCCACCGCCAGCGGCCCGGTGAACTCGAAGGTGACCACGACGCCGAGCGGCAGCCGGTCGATCGCCTCGTAGAAGCAGAGGTTCATCGCCGCCAGGGTCACGCCGAAGAGGGCGACGTCGCGCAGCTCCGCGCGCCGCAGCCGGGCGACATCGCGGCGGGCGACCGCGAACAGGATCAGCGCCGCGAAGAAGCTGCGCAGGAAGACCGCGCCCGCCGGCCCGACCCGGTCGAAGAGCGTCGTCGCCAGCGCCGCCCCGCACTGGACCGAGGAGATCGAGCCGGCGACCATCCCCACCGCCACCGCCGGGTTGCCGCGGATGCCGGCGCTCGGTGCGGAGGTCGTCGCCATCCGACCCACGCTAGATGGTTGATGCTGCGGCGGGCGGGTGGGCGGGCGGGGGTCCGTGGCGCTGGCGGCCGTCCGAGGTGGCGCGGGGGTGTCCTGGGCTCCTCATGGGGGT
>CALCIA010000077.1 GCA_937907435.1 uncultured Actinomycetes bacterium | reverse complement strand
GTCACAGCCTGCCAGGACCCCCATGAGGAGCCCAGGACCCCCCTCGGACGGCCGCGGACGCCGCGGACCTCCGCCCGGACGGCCGCCAGCGCCCCGGACCCCCGCCCTAAGAGCCTTCAGCCCGCAGCACCGGCCGCGGCGACCGAGACCGCGCCGCGATCTGCTCGCGCGCCTCGCGCCAGGTGAGCAGCCGGCCTGCGTCCGGGTCGATCAGCTTCAGCCGCAGCGAGCGCACGCCGTCGGCGAAGGTCAGGATCGGGACGTCGGCGAAGATCGGGCTCTCGTCGTGGGCGCGCTGCAGATTGTAGTTGGGGATCTTGGCGCTCAGGTGGTGGACGTGGTGGAGGCCGATGTTGCCGCTGAAGAACCGCATGACCGGCGACAGCTTCAGGTAGGAGCTGCCCTTCAGCGCCGCATCGGCGTAGTCCCAGCTCTCGCCGGTCTCCCAGTAGGCGTCCTCGAACTGGTGCTGGACGTAGAAGAGGAAGACGCCGGCGATCCCGGCCAGCATCGCCGCGGGCATCTGCACGAGCAGCCAGTCGACCGGACCGACCACCGCGAGCGTCGCTCCGACCAGCACGAAGAGCGCGACGTTGGTCAGCCAGACGCTGTGGATCTGGCGCGGGCGCATGTTCTTGTTCCAGAAGCGCGGGCCGAACATCAGCGACCAGAGCGGGCCGAGGATGAAGAGGATGCCGGGACTACGGAAGAGCCGGTAGGCAAGGCGGCCCTTCCAGTCGCGCGCCGCGTACTCGGCGACGGTCAAGGTCTCGACGTCGCCCTGCCCGCGCCGGTCGAGGTCGCCCGAGGTGCCGTGGTGGACGGCGTGGTTGTGGCGCCAGTTGGCAAACGGTTGGAAGACGAGCAGGGCGGTGATCCGGCCGACCCAGAGGTTGCCCCGCTTGCCTGGCAGGAACGAGCCGTGGGCGCAGTCGTGGAAGACGATGAAGGTGCGCAGCAGGAAGCCGGAGGTGGGGATCGCGAGCGCCAGCACCAGCCAGGGGTGGTCCCCGACCAGCAGGTACATGCAGACCATCAACGCCACGTAGGCGACGGCCGAGAGCAGCAGGTCGAGGATCGCCCGTGGGACCGATGGCCGCTCGAAGGCCGCGACCGAATCGCGCCAGTAGACCCGCGCCTTGCCGTCGCCGACGTCCTGCGTTGAATCGCTCACGTTTGCTCCTGCCCTCGAGTCGAGTGTGGGATACCGACTGAGGGCAGCCGGCCGCGGACTTATACCCGTCTGACCTAAAGCAGGCTTTCAGGTGCGGCCCCACGACCGCGGCGGGCGCTAGTCGAAGATCTCGTTGACGTCGCCGCCGTGGACGGCGTGGACGCCGTCGATCTCGTTGAGGTCGGCGGCCAGCGAGGCGACCGAGCCACTGCCGTGGATCTCCAGCGAGACGGCTACCTCGACGCCCGGGCCGTGGCCCTCGCCCCGCTCGACGCTCACGTCGGCGACCTTGAAGTCACGCGAGGTGCATGCCTCCGACACTTTGCGGAGGATCCCGCGCCCGTCCTCGTAGACGACGCGGACCGCGGAGGGCGCGTAGGGCGAGGCGGGCAGTCGCTGGGCCAGCGGCGCGAGGATGTAGACGGTGATGAAGTAGGCGACGGTGGTGGCGATCGCCAGGAACGGCAGCGAGGCGCCCGCGGCGGCGCCGACCGCGGCGGTCAGCCAGACGCCGGCGGCGGTGGTGAGGCCGCGCACCGAGTCGCGGCGGACGAAGATCAGCCCGGCGCCGATGAAGCCGATCCCGGAGACGATCTGGGCGGCGACGCGCGAGGGGTCGAGGACCACGTCGTTGCCGAGGACGTCGAAGAAGCCGTACTTCGCCAGCTGGGCATGAAGAGGGCCGAGCCGAGCCCGACCAGCGTGTAGGTCCGCAGCCCGGCGCTTTTCTGCCCGGAGCATTCTCTACCCACCAAGTCGAGAACAACCCGAGGCCCCCATGTCGATGGGCCGAAAACCGGACTATATGGCTGGTTTTCGGCCCATCGACAGAGCGGGTTGGCAGAAGTGTGACCGGTCAGCCGCCGATGGGGAGGCGGGGGTTGGCGCCCCAGAAGACCAGGGTGCCGACCATGCCGATGATGTGGACGGCGACGATGTTGAAGGCCATCGACTTCGCCGTCGCGGTGCCGACGCCGACCGGGCCGCCGGAGGCGTGGTAGCCGTAATAACAGCCGACCAGCACGATCACGGTAGCCATCGTCATCCCCTTGACGACGCTGTAGACGAGGTCGGTGGGGTCCTGGAACATCCAGAAGATCAGCGAGTAGCCGCCCGCGGAGACGTCGCCGATCTGCTTCACCACGGCGAGATAGCTGGCGAAGTACATGACGCCGATGCCGACCAGGTAGATGAACGGCAGCGCGATCCAGGCGCCGAGCAGCCGCGAGGCGCAGAGGAAGGTGACCGGCGGCACGCCCATCACTTCGAGCGCGTCGACCTCCTCGTTGATCCGCATCGCGCCGAGCTCGGCGACGATCCCGGTCCCGACCTTCGCCGAGAGGATGTAACCGAACGAGTACGGAAGCGCCTCCCTCAGGTCACAGAACGCCGCAAAAAGCCCCGCATAAGCCGGTGCCCCGTTCGCCCGGAAGAAGTACGCGCCCTGGATCCCGCACTGCAACCCGTAGAGGAAGACGACGCCCCAGATCACCAACGCCGAGCCGAAGATCAGGATCCCCGCCTGCCGCAGCGCCTCGCCGAAGAACCGCAGCGCCCGCCCACTCCACACCAGCCCCATGACCCGCGCCCCGAAGCGCGAGATCTCCCCGAACGACTCCAGCCATCCGATCGACGGCACCGAGCGGGCGCCGGTCCCGTCGCTCATCGGATGGTCTGGAGTTCGGGGTGGGTGGCGAGGAGGACCGCGGTGAAGACGTAGTTGAAGGCCGAGATCGCGACCAGCGAGATCACCACCGACTGGTTGACCGCCCGCCCGACCCCGGCCGCGCCGCCCGAGGCCGTCATCCCCTTGTAGCAACAGACGACGGCGATGATCGCGCCGAAGATCGAGCACATCAGGACCGATCCCCACACGTCGGTGGTCGAGGCGTTGGAGAAGAGCGTGGCGAAGAAGCCGCCGAGGCTCTGGTGGTAGATCAGCTCGGCGAGGATCCCGGCGGCGAGGCCGAAGACGATCGCGAAGGCGTCGAAGAGCGCCGTCACCAGCACCAGCGCGAGGAAACGCGGCACGACCAGGTTCTTGATCGGGTCGACGCCGAGGACCTGGAGGGCGTCGAGCTCCTCGCGGATCTTGCGCGCGCCGAGGTCGGCGGTGATCGCGGTCCCGGCCACCCCGGCGACGACGATCGCGGTGACGATCGGGCCGATCCAGCGGATCGCGGTGAGGACGAAGAAGCCGCCGAGGCGGTCGAGCGAGCCGAAGACGTGCAGCGGCCCGGCCGCCTGCAGCCCCGGGGCGCCGAGGTTGAGGGCGAAGGTCGAGGCGAGCAGCGGCAGCCAGCAGAGGCGGATCGCGAAGACGATCTGCTCGACCAGCTCCTCGCCGTAGGGGTAGGGGGCGCGGACCGCCGAGCGCAGCGTCCGGGCGGTGAGGATGACCATGCTCCCCACCTGCTCGAACACCGGCGCGACCCGGCCCAGCCTCGCTAGCGCTTCGCCCGCCACCAGCCCATCGCCCGGGCGAGCGGCCCGGCCCCCTCCGCGTCCTGGGCGACTCCCTCTCCGGCCCGCCGCCGCGCCTCCTCCCCGGCGCGACGCTCGGCGGCGCGATGCGCCTCCGAGAGCTGGGCGACAAGCGTGTCCCGCGTCTGCTCGAGCTCCTCGACCCCGGCGACGTGCGCTGAGGTCACGCGCGGCGCGGTCGGCAGGTCGGCGGGGATGAAGCGGGCGAAGTCGGCGAGCTCGCGCTCGAGCACGCCGATCTGGCGGCGGAGCTCCTGCCGGACGCCGATCGCTTCGGCCTCGGCGGCGTCGATCGCCCCGGGGGCGGGCGCGGCGGCGGCGAGCGCGTCGCCGGGGATCGCCGCGCAGACGAGGGCGACCTCGGCGAGCTCGCGCGCCGAGAGGCCGGCGGCGAGCGCCTTGCGGATCGCCTCGGTCGCGATCTCCTCCAGCTCGGGCGCGGTGCGCACGCCCTCGGCGACGAAGGTCCCACGGCCGTGCTGGCCGGCGACGAGGCCTTCGTCTTCGAGCCCGGCGTAGACGGCGCGGGCGGTGTTCGAGTTGACGCCCGCCCACTCGGCGAGGCGGCGCACGCTGGGCAGTCGCTCGCCCGCCGGGAGCCGACCGGTGGCGATCAGCGCCCGCAGGCGCAGTGTCAGCTGCAGGCCGACCGGCAGGTCGTCGTCGGGGTCGACGGCGAAGGGATTCGGCGCCGTGGCTGCGTCTGCCAACTGTGCCATCTTGATGGCACAGTAACAGCTAGGTGTGCGTCAGATCAAACAGCCCTGCTATTCGCAGCTAGGGCGACTCCCTTCGGGGAGTTCGTGGACCTTGCCGTGGGCATCGACCGTGAGCCCGATCGGGCTCGGGGTTTCGGGCGTCTTGGCGACTTTCCCGTCGACCAGGACCTTCACCGACCCGTTGCCGAAGGCGGCTTCGTAGGAGCGCGAGTGGAACGGGCCCATGCTTTCCCCGGCGGCAAGCGTGAGACCGTTGACCAGCGGCTTGCCCTTGCCGTTGACGACGCACGCCCAGACTTCGGCGGTCGGCTCGATCTGCAGCTTGACGCTCTGCACCGTCTTCTTGGCGGTGCTCTGGCCGGCGCTCGGCGATTCCTGCTTCGGCGCCGTGCCGCTGCCCTTGCCGGTCGTGTTCCCCGCGGCGCTCTTCCCCGCCGTCCCCCCGCCGCCTTCCCCGCCGGAGGAGAGCAGGACGATCGCGACGACGATCGCCGCCAAGAGCGCCACCGCCCCGATCCACGCGTAGGCGCTCTGGCGCCTACGCCGCCGGCGCAGCGCCTCGGCGCGCCGCGAGCGGGTCCGGGCGAACGGCGACGCCGGCGCCTCGCCGCGCTCCCCGCCCCCCTGCTGGCGCCGGTACTCCTCGACCAGCGGGTCCGGGTCGACGTCGAGGTACCGCGCGTACTTGCGGATGAACGAGCGCGCGTAGAACTCCTCCGGGAGCGCGCCCCAATCTTCCTGCTCGATCGCCTCCAGGTAGCGCGGGCGGATGCCCGTCGCGGCATGGACCTCCTCGAGGTCCACCGCCCGCCTGGTCCGCGCCTCGGACAGGGTGTCGCCGATTACACCCACGCCTCAATTGTGCAAGGTCTCGCAACAAAGATGGTTAAGGCACGGCGCGCACGCGCGATCGGGGAAAGTTCGTGCAGGCGCCCGTGGTGGATTGGTGGCGAAATCGGCCACCAGGTCACCGCGGCCCGCCATCAGGGGACGGCGATCGGCACGTCGCGCTCCGGCGCCGGCGCGGCCACCGGGCGGCCCGCGTCGGGGACGTCCCTGACCTGCGACATCCGCGAGGGCAGCAGCCAGAGGACGCCGGCGAGGCCGCCGAGCGCGGCGATCCACATCGTCGGGCGCAGGCCGATCGCGCCCGCGAGGAGGCCGCCGGCGATCGCGCCGACCGGGCGGACGCCCCAGTTGACGAAGAGGATCGCGCCCCAGATGCGGGCCCGGAGCTGGTCCGGGATCACCGCCGCCTGGAAGGAGTAGAGGCCGACGTCGAGGACCATCACGCCGATCCCGGAGAAGAACTCGGCGGCCGCCAACATCACCACCGAGAGCGCGGGCGGGCCCGGCGAGAGCGGCACCAGGACCAGCGGCAGCGGGGCGAGGACGAAGGAGAGGATCATCGCCTTGCCGAGGCCGATCCGGGCGGCGACCCCCTTCGCCACCACCGAGCCGAGGACGCTGCCGAGCGCGCCGACCCCGAGCGCGATGCCGATCGCCCCCGAGCCGAGGTGCAGCTCGCTGGTCGCGAAGAGGACGATCAGCGCCCAGAAGGCGGTGTTGAAGAGGTTGAAGGTGGCGGTCCCGAGCAGCGAGGCCTGCAGCAGCGGTGTGCGGCGGATGAACCGGATCCCGGCCGCGATGCCTCCCGAGTCGCGCGAGGCGGCAGGCGGCTCGGGCACCTCGGCGCGGTGGACGAAGAGCGCCGAGAGGATGAAGCTGACGCCGTCGATCGCGATCGCCCCCGGCGCCGTCACCGCCGCGACGAGGAGGCCGCCGAGCGATTTGCCGCCGACCACGGCGACCGAGCGGCTGCCGATCAGCAGCGAGTTCGCCTCGACGTATTCGCGCGGGCGGACCAGCGAGGTGAAGACGGTCTGTTCGGCGACCATGAAGAGGAGGCCGAGCGTGCCGGTGAGGAAGGCGACGACGTAGAGGAGCGGCAGGGTGAGGACGCCGAGGACGGAGGCGAGCGGCAGCCCGAGCAGCAGCACCGCGCGGCCGAGGTCGGCGGTGACCAGGAGGGCGCGGCGGCTGCGGCGGCGGTCGGCCCAGGCGCCGAGGTGGAAGGCGAAGAGGAGGCTCGGCGCCAGCTCGACCGCGGCGAGGAAGCCCATCTGCTCGGCGTCGGCGTGGAGGGTGAGGACGGCGAGCAGGGGGATCGCGAGGAGCGCGATCTGGTCGCCGAACAGTGAGATGGTCTGCCCCGTCCAGTAGTTGCGGAAGGGACGGTTGACGCGCAGCAGCTGGGGGATGCGGCGGCGCATCAGGGTGGCGGTTCGTCGGGGAACGGGAAGCCGAGCTGGATCAGGACGGCGTTGCGGGCGCCCGCGGGATGCGTCTCGGGGTGGCCGACGCGCTCCATGTAGGGCGCGAGGATCGCGCCGATGCGCCGGTCGATCTCCTCGAGCTCGGCGGCCGTGACGGCGATCATCCGGTCGCCGGCGATCGCCGCGTTCGCCCACTCGCGGCTCTCCCCGTGGCGACGGTCGACCCACTGCACAGCCTCTTCGAACCAGCGCTCGACGACGACCCGGGTGAGGAGGTCCCCCGCCTCGTCGACCTCCTCACTCGGGCCGCGCGCCGCCCATTCGTGGCCGCTCGCGGTCGCCTGCCACGGCCGCTCCCGACCCCGCCCGCCCCCCGCTTCCTCGACCAGCCCCCACTTGGCCAGCGAACGCAGGTGGAACGAGCACCCGGAGGGGCTTTCCCCGATCCGCTCCCCCGCCTGCGTCGCCGTCAACGGCCCCATCCGGCGCAGCAGCGCGATCAGCTTCAGCCGGGTCGGATGCGCGACAGCCCGCAGAGCACGCGGATCGGTGAGCTGTACAACCCCCTCGGACATCCTCGAAAGATACCTTTCGAAAGACTCCTTTTCAAAGCCCCACCCTCGGTGAGCTCGCAGAAAGCCGCGCTATGCGCGAGTTCGCATTTCTGACCGCTATCCGGTCATTTCTGCGAACGCACCCGACGAGCCGTCCGAAGAGGGTTCCCCAGTCATGCGCGACTCGCTGGCGCTCAGGGAAGGCTCTAGCCCCGCAAGCTGTCGCCCGGATTACGGACGCGCCCCTCTCGCCACGGCCCGGGC
>CALCIA010000076.1 GCA_937907435.1 uncultured Actinomycetes bacterium | reverse complement strand
CTCCTCATGGGGGTCACAGCCTGCCAGGACCCCCATGAGGAGCCCAGGACCACCTGGACCCCCAGCGAGGAATCAGCGATCTACGGGGTGCCGCCGGTGAACTTCGTGAATTCGGTCCAGGACTTCTTCGGCACGAAGCCCTTCTTGAACAGGCCGGAGCCGTTGCAGAAATTGCAGGTTTCCGCGGCGTCGTCGACCGAGAACCAGTAGACGCGCTTGAGGCGGAATTTCGCCGCGTCGGCTTTCAGCAGCGTGAAGGCGCCCTTGAGTTCGCGCGCCTGGCCGGAGGTGCCGACCGCGAACACGTTGGACGGGCCCTGCGGCGGTTCGGAGCTCCAGCCGAGCTCGGTCACCCAGAGGGCCTTGGCCGCGTCGCCCTGACGGGTCATGACGCCGCGGAGTTCTTCGATCTCCTGCGGCAGCTGCCGGTAGCGCGCCACGTAGGGATGCAGGGCGACGCCCTGGAAGCGGGACTTGATCCCCGGGTTCGTCTTGTACATCTGTTCGAGGAAGTAGGAGCCGAAGTAGTTGGGGCTGGTCGCGTGGATGACCTTCTTGCCCTTCAGGTACCGCGCGCCGGCCGGCTTCGCGAAGAGGCCGCCGAGGATGACCTGCGCGGTCGGGTCGGTGGTCTTGATCGCCGCCGAGGAGAGCTTCACCAGCTTCCCGTATTCGGCCGGGTTCGGGTGGGCGACGAAGTACTTGAAGTTCGGCTCGTTCCAGATCTGCCAGGCCTTGATCGGCCGCACCGGGACGGTCGGGTTTTCGCTCCAGAAGCTGCCGTTCGTCCCATAACGGGCGACCGCGGCTTTCAGGAAGGTCGACCAGGCCTGGCCGGCCTTGCCGGCCACCGGCAGGCGGGCGGGGGCCTTGGCGCCGGGCGCGCCGGGCACGTTCACGCTCGGCACCACCCAGCTCGGCGTGCCGACGATGAACGGCAGCAGTTCGATGCCGCTCTTCGCGGCGCGTTCGACCTGCGCGTCGAATTCACCCCACTGCGGCGCGATGCCGCGGGTCGGCTGCATGCCGCCCCAGATCATCGCCACGCGCATCTCTTTCACCCCGCCCTGCTTCAGGGTGTTGAACTGTTCCTGGCTGAGGTTGGACTGGGGCACCACGCCGAAGAACTTGGCGGGCACGGCCGCGGCGCTCGCGGCGAAGACGCCGAGCGCGAGGACGACGGCCAACGCGGCCGTCAGGGCGCGCGCCTTCCTGCTGGCAGTAAGCATCGATCCCTCCATGAGGTTGTGGACTAGCTCGCGTTGGACGAGGAGACGCGTCCGTCGGAGCCACCCTGGCTCGACTTACGCTGGCGGTAGAGCACCACGCCGATCGAGATCGCCGCGAGTACCACGACCGCGATCAGGATCGGCACGACCGGTGAAGAGCCGCCGCTGCTGCTCGAAGGACTGATGCCGGCGCTGGAATGGGCGACCGGCTCGTTGCCGCTGAGGCCACTTTCGGACTGACCGCCGCCGCCGCCGTTCGGCTTGTTGCCGTTGCCACCGACACCCGTGGCAGGATTGCCTTCTTCTTCCTTCGAAGAAGTGCCTTCCTTCTTATGATTCCCAGCCCCGGCCCCTTCTTCCGCGTTGCCGCCGTTCCCAGCTTTGGAGCCGGTCGCCTGAGCCGTTTCGCCCTTGCCCGTGTTAGGGGTGCTGTGATGGTTAGGCGCCTTACCCGCGTTCCCGCCGGCCGAAGGTTGACTTTCGATCGTCGGGACTTCGGTTTCGTAGACGGTTTCGCCCGCGTTCCCCGCGTAAGCGCTCACGGGAAATAGAGCCAATGCCAGCAGAGCAAGCACTGACGGAAGCAAGAAGAAGGAGCGGGCCCAGCTATGGGCCTGGCGGCGGGGGGCACCTGGCATTCCGCGGGAGGTTAGAGGAATCGTCGGCGTTCCTCGGTCCGATCGTCCTGATCGGGGCTCTGGCGCTGACCGGCGGGGGCTTCTCGCTGAGCTCCCGACATATCGCCGGATTGATCGTCTGGCTGCTCGTGGTGGGCCTGCTGGTCCTCGGCGTGGCGGGCCGGGCGCTCCTGGCGAAGCCGTTCTACTGGGCTTCGGGGCTGCTGCTGGGTCTTGCAATCTGGTCTGCAATCTCATCTCTCTGGTCCGGTTCTGTCGAGTTGAGCGTCACCGAGGCGGATCGCGTCCTCATGTACCTCGGCGTATTCCTTGCCGCGTTCCTCCTGGCCCAAACCAACCAAAGGCGCCAACGTTTCGGTGAAGGCATCGCGATCGCCTTGACCTTGCTGGCGATATTGGCCCTGGCGAGCCGCCTCCTTCCCCACGTATTCGACCTTTCCTTCGACGAAACGCGGGGGTCGCGGCTCCAATACCCCCTCGGCTACTGGAACGGCGACGCGATCCTCTTCTCCTTCGCCGCCGCGCTCTGCGTCTGGATGAGCCGCCGCTCGCTGAGCCGCGCCCTGCGCTGGTTCTCGGTCGGCGCCCTGCCCGCCGTCCTGCTCGCCCTCTATTTCACCCATTCGAGGGGGGGTGTGCTGACCCTGATCCTCGCCGCGGGGACCCTGGTCGTCCTCTCCCGCGACCGCCTCTGGTACCTGGCGACGCTCTTGATCGCCGCCGTGCTGACCCTGCCGGCGGTCTTCGCCAGCCACCACTTCCAGAACCTCTCCAACAACTGGAACTTCCCCGGGATCGTCGGCGAGGGGCTGAAAGCGGGCCTCGTCCTGCTGATCGGGATCGCGGTGACGCTGCTCGCCTACCGGTGGCTGCGCCGGCTCGAGGAGCGCGACCGGCCCGCGGTCGGGCGGGCGCTGGCGGTCTCCCGCGACCGCCGCGTGCTGGGCGGGATCGCCCTGGTCGGCCTCGTCGTCGTGATCATCGCCGGGATCCTCTACGGCGAGAGCGCCTGGGACAAGTTCACGAGCTCCGACCTCGGCACCCCCTCCGGCCTCTCGGAAGTCTCCAGCCGCGGCCGCAGCCAGTTCTGGGACGTCGCCCTCGAAGCCTTCGGCGAAAAGCCGGTCCTCGGCCACGGCGCGGGCACCTACCAGTTCTCCTGGGACCAGCTCCGCACGCTGGACATGACGAACACGCAGGCGCACTCGGTCTACCTGCAGGCGCTCAGCGAGCTGGGGATCGTCGGCGGCCTGCTCGTCCTGGGACTCGTCCTCTTCCTGCTCTGGACCGGCTTCACCGCCTGGCGCGCCGCCGGCGGGCGCGAGCGCGAGCTCTACGCGATCCTCCTCGGCGTCGGCATCGCCTTCGCCGTCGGCGTCGCCTACGACTGGTTCTGGCAGCTGGCGGTGATCGGCTCGGTCTTCTTCATGGCGACCGGGATCCTCGTCGCGGCCCGCTGCGGGCAGCTCTGGCGGGCGCGCGCCGCGGTGCGGGCGCGCGAAGGGGTCGAGGTGGAGACCGACGCCGAAAGCCGCCGCTTTGGCCTCACGATCGCCGGTTTGGCCATAGCCTGGTTGACCATGCTCGCGCTCACCGGTCCCCTCCTGGTCGATCACGAGATCAATCAGTCGACCGCCGCGGCGCAGGCCAAGCCCGCCGAATTCGAAAGCGCCGTCAACCACGCCGACACGGCGCGCTCGATCGAGCCCTGGGCGGCGACGCCGTACCTGCAGCTCGGCCTGCTGGCGCAGGCGCAGGGGGATTACCAGGGCGCGATCGAACGCTTCGGCCAGGCGATCGACCGCGAGGACCACAACTGGACGCTCTACTACCTGCGGGCGAAAGCGGAGCACCAGGCAGGGCAGAACGAAGCCGCCCAGAACGACCTGAACGAGGCAAAACGCCTCAACCCGCTCGAAACTTGCCTCACCGAAGGGTTTGAAGGTTGCGGATGACCCGAACGCCAGACACCGAGAAGATCGCCGCCGAACGCCGCGCCGCCGAGGCGCCGGTCCGGCGCGCGACCGCGATCCCGTATCGGGCGGCGGACCGGCTCGGGCTGAGCGGGCCGGAGGGCTCGCGCCGGCGCGGCGCGCTGCTGCGGCGGCTGCTGGCGCTGGGCGACTGGACGGCGCTGATCGCGTCGCTCCTGGTCGTCACCGCGGCGACCTCCTCGACCGACGTCGCCGACCTCTTCTGGGCGATCCTCTTCAGCCCCAGCTGGATCTTCGTGGTCAAGCTCCACGGGCTCTACGACCACGACCACCGGCGGATCCGCCACTCGACCCTCGACGAGGTGCCCTCGCTGGTCTCGGCGACCGTGCTGGGGACGCTGGTCCTCGACGGCCTGCTGGCGATCAGCCCGGTCGGCCCGCTCTCGCCGAAGAGCGCGATCGCGCTCGGCATCGGCACCCTGCTCGGCAGCTTCGTCGCGCGCGGGATCCTGCGCTGGGTCTGGCACCGGGCGACGCCGGTGGCGCTGGGCCTGGTCATCGGCCCCCCGGCCACGGTCGACACCGTCGCCCGCCGGGTCGTCACCCACCCGGAGACGCGCCTGCACCTGGTCGGTTACCTCTCCGCCTCGCGCGAGGAGGACTCGGCCGAGCTGCCGCGGCTCGGCCGCGTCGCCGACATCGCCGAGGTCGCCGAGGTGACCGGGATCGAGCGCGTCGTCGTCACCGAAGGGCAGATGTCGGAGGTCGCCGCCGAGCGGCTGATCGAGGAGTGCAAGCGGGCCGGCCTGGCGCTCACCTTCCTGCCCCAGCACTACGGCCTGCTCGGGCCGGGGATCGAGCTGAACCGCCTCGCCGAGCTGCCGGTGCTCGACTTCCGCTTCTCCGACCCGCCGCGCTCCACGCAGGCGATGAAGCGGGCGATGGACGTCCTCGTCTCCGGCCTCCTGCTGGTCGTGCTCTCCCCCCTGCTGCTCGGCGCGGCGATCGCGACGCTGGTCGACTCCGGCCGCCCCGTCTTCTTCCGCCAGAGGCGCGCGGGCAAGGACGGCGTGCCCTTCACGATGCTGAAGTTCCGCACGATGGTCGCCGACGCCGAGGAGCGGCTGGGCGAGCTGATCGACCTCTCGAAGCTCACCGAGCCCGCCTTCAAGATCCCCGACGACCCGCGCGTGACGCGCGTCGGCAAGTACCTGCGGCGGACCTCGATCGACGAGCTGCCGCAGCTCTTCAACGTCCTGCGCGGGGAGATGTCGCTGGTCGGGCCGCGGCCCGAGGAGGAGGCGGTCGTCGCCCTCTACGACGAGCGCCAGCGCGGCCGCCTCGCGATCAAGCCCGGCCTGACCGGGCCGATGCAGGTCTACGGCCGCGGCGACCTCACCTTCGAGGAGCGCCTGGCGATGGAGCGCGACTATCTCGACAACCTCTCGCTGTTGACCGACGTGCAGATCCTGATGCGGACGCCGCGGGCGATCATGCGCGGCGAAGGGGCTTATTAGGGCTCGCGGCGGGATCGACGGGGCTTGCCGGGAGGGGATTCAGACAGGGGTCTCGCTCAACCCCTTCGCGCGGAACCCTCGCAAGCTGGCGCCCGAAGCATCGAAGCTCCGGGGTACAAGCCGCTGCGACCCCTGTCTGAATCCCCTCTCACAAACCTTTAGCGTCTCGACGATGCCAACTGGGGATTCCGCGGTCGACCTCGAGGTCGTGATCGTCAGCCACGGCGCCGAAGGGCTCTTGCGGCGGTGCCTGGCGAGCCTGCGGGCGCACCCGCCGCGGACGGCGACGATGCGGGTGACAGTGGTCGACAGCGGAAGTCCCGACGGGACGCCGGACATGGTCGAGCGGGAGTTTCCGGAGTTTCGGTTGGAGCGGCGCGGCAACATCGGGTTCTCGGCGGCGAACAACCTGGTGCTGCGGGAGAGCCGCGCGGAGGCGGTGCTGCTGCTCAATCCCGACACCGAGGTCTACGAGGGGACGCTCGACACCTGCCTGGCGCGGCTCGCGGCCGATCCGGCGATCGGCATGGTCGGGGCGAAGCTGGTGCGCGAGGACGGCGAGCTCGACCACGCCGCGAAGCGCTCCTTCCCGACGCCGCTGGCAGCGCTCGCCCACTTCACCGGGATCGGCCGCGGCGAGGGCGCGGGCGCCTCGCTCTCCCAGTACCGGGCGACGCACCTGGGCGAGGACGAGCCGGGCGAGGTCGACGCGGTCAACGGCGCCTTCATGCTCTGCCGGGCGGAGGCGGTCGCGGCGGTGGGCCTGCTCGACGAGGGCTACTGGCTCTACATGGAGGACCTCGACTGGTGCCACCGCTTCTGGGACGCGGGCTGGAAGGTCTTCTACGAGCCCGGCGCGGTGGCCCTTCACGTGAAGGGCGGGTCGAGCGCGCGGCGCCGGGCGCCGAGGCAGGAGATCGCCTTCCACCGCGGGATGGGCCGCTTCTACCGCCGCTTCGACGCCCCGGCCGCGAACCCCCTCCTGAACGCGGCGGTCTACGCGGGCATCGCCGCGAAGCTGGCGGTGAGCCTCACCATCACCGCCCTCCGCGGCCGCGGCGAATCAAGTCCCAAAGCCGACACACCCCCGGTGTCGACGGGCCGAAAACCTGTCAGATAGTCCGGTTTTCGGCCCGTCGACAGGAACGTGCGAGCTCTAGGGCGCCGATGACGCCGCTGTGGGGGCCGAGGGCCGGGGGGACCAGGTAGGTGGCCATGTCTCGCAACGGGTCGGCGTCGACGTAGCCGGCGAGGACCTCGGGCAGGCGGGCGCGGACGCGCTCGATCAGGCCCGGGGCGCGGCCGACGCCGCCGCCGAGGACGATCCGTTCGGCGGCGAGGACGAGGACGACGTTGGCGAGGCCGAGGGCCAGGTACTCCGCCTCCAGCTCCCAGGCCTCGGGGTCGGTCACCTCCTCTCCCGGCCGGCCCCAGCGCGCGCGCATCGCGGTCCCCGAGGCGAGGCCCTCGAGGCAGTCGCCGTGGAAGGGACAGGAGCCCGCGAAGGGGTCGCGGGTGCGGTCGTGGGGGACCATCATGTGGCCGACCTCGGGGTGCAGCAGGCCGTGGACCGGGCGCCCGTTGGCGAACACGCCGCCGCCGATCCCGGTGCCGACGGTGACGTAGACGAAGGTCTCGAGGCCCCGCGCCGCGCCGTGGCGCCACTCGCCGAGCGCGGCGGCGTTGACGTCGGTGTCGAGGGCGATCGGCACCTTGAGCGCGGCGGCGAGCGCGCCCGCCACGTCGGTGCCTTCCCAGCCCGGCTTCGGCGTCGTCAGGATCGTCCCCCAGCGGGGCGAGTCGCGGCGCACCTCGACCGGGCCGAAGAGGCCGACGCCGAGCGCCTCCAGCTCAGGCTCGGCGGCGAAGAACTCGACCGCGCGGGCGATCGTCTCCGCCGGCGTCGTGGTCGGGAACGTCGCCACGCGCGCCGGCTGGGCGCCGCCGGCGCCGATCGCGCAGTTCCAGTGCGTCCCGCCCGCCTCGATGCCGCCGAAGCTCACTCGACCACCGCCCGCCGCTCCGCCGCCTTGCGGAAGACCGCGACCGCGGCGACGAGCAGGACGACGACCGCGCCGAGGCCGATCGCGATGCCCGCCAGGTCGGCGATCTTCGAGGTGGCGATGCGCCACGCTGCCTCGGCCGCTTCGCGATCGCGGTCGGTGCCGAGCAGGTCGTCGACGATCGCCTGGCCGGCGAGGGCGCGGGCGAGCAGCGCCAAGGCGCCGGTCGCGGCGAACGCGAGTCCGACGCCGACCAGCGTGCGCCCGAGCCGGCGGCGGCCGAGTATGAGGGCGACGGCGTAGAGCGCGAGCGTCACGATCACCGCCGGCGCGGTCAGGTGGCGGATCACGCGCACGGCGTCCTGCGCTCGTTGTAGCTCCGCGGCTTCCAGCACCTTGATCCGCGCCGCGCCCGGTTCGACGAGCCCGGCGAGGTCCGCCACCCCGAGTTCTTCCGCCAGCCCTTCTTCTTCGAGCACGTCGGCGAGCTGGCGCAGCGCCGGGGTCAGGTTGACGACCACCGCGCCCGCTTCGGCCGCGTCGCCTTCTTCGTCGAGGACGCGCACGAGCGCCCGGTGGCCGGCCCGGTTGGCGTGGCGCCAGATCGCCTTGAAGCGCTTCGTCTTCATCACCCGTTCGGCGAGCTGGGTCTGCTGCGCGCGCAACCGCGGCACCACCACCGCGGCGGCTTCTTCCTGGCCCGCGGCGTTCAGCTGCGCTTCGGTGTCGTTCACGAGTTCTTCGCCGAGGAACTGGGCGACGCGGTGGCGGACGTCCTTGCTTTCCAGCAGCCGCCCGCTCACCGAGACCCAGCTGCTGGTCGAGAGCAGCTGCTGGTTGGCCCAGATCGAGCCGATCGCGACGGCGCCGGCCAGCGCCGCGAGGACGAGCAGGACCACGATCGCGACGGGATGGCTGCGTTCCTCCCTCATCCGACCGCCCTACCCGGTTGCGTTCGCACTTTGCCGCGGTATGCGCGGCAAAGTGCGAACGCGCATGGCGTAGAAGTCGTAGGTGACGTGGTCGGCGCCGCCTTCCACGGCGAGCGTCCGCGCTTCCGGCACCGGGTCGAACGGGCCCGGCCGGACGACGCCGGGAGCGGCGCGCAGCAGCAGGCCGTCGCCCGCCGTTTCGGGGACGAGGCGGTAGCGCGTCTGGCCGTTGACCACGGCGTGCCGGGAGGCGGCGTGGAAGAGGAAGTCCTGGACGCGTTCGAGGCCGGAGACGCCGGCGCCGTGCACGCGCGCGAAGACGACTTCGCCGGGGCCGGGCGCCGGCACGTCCACCGCTTCGCCCGCCGCCGCGCCCACCGATTCGAGCTCCCGTTCGGGGCCGCAGCGGTCCGGCACCCGGCCGAGCACCTGCCAGCGTTCGTCTTCCCACAGCGGCGCGAAGTTGCAGAGCACGGCGCGCGCCTGCTCGGGCGGGTCCCAGCCGCCGAAGCGGTTGTCGACGTCGGCGGTCGGGAATTCCGGCTGCACCACGAGGGGGTTATGACGGAGGAGGCGTTCGGGGCCGTCGGGGTCTTCGACCGCTTCGGCGTTCAGGCGGTCGAGCCCCGGCGTGTAGGCGCTGTAGTTCTGGAACACCGGCAGCGGCTGCCAGTCGAGTCGGTAGGCCCAGGCGGCGCCGATCTCCCACGGTTCGACCGCCACCGTGTGACGGCCGACCGCCGCCAGCCCCCGCGGCGCGAGCCCGTACTCGGCTTCCATCGCGGCGTGGCCGAATTCGATCAGCGTGTCACGGCGGGCGGGGCTGAACAGCGTGCGCGCCTGGTCGACCGCGAAGCGCACGTTGTGGACCGGGTCGAACTGCGTTTCGAGGCCGGCGGGGCGCACCGGCAGGCTGATCGCGAAGACGACCGCCGCCCCCGCCAGCATCAGCCCGCGCCGCCGGCCGCCGAGGCCGACCGCGACCCAGACGACGGCGGCGTTGGCGAAGAGCACCGTGAGGTGGCCGGCGTCGACGCGGACGACGCCCTCCTTGTAGATCGCGAAGGAGACGAGCGCCGCGATCGCGGTCCCCGCCCAGCGGGTCGCCCGGTCGCGCCCGCCCCAGAGCCAGGCCGCCGCGACGAGCGCCAGGCCGGAGCCGATCGCCGCGACGACCGCCGCGGTCACCTTCCACGCCGCGACGTCGGTCGAGCGCAGCATCGCCGAGCTGTAGCCGCCGGAGATCTCGATCGTGTGGCCGACGAAGGCGGGGACGTCGCCGAGGCTCTGGCCGCTCGCCAGCCAGAGCACCGTCACCTCGGCCGCGAAGAGCACCACGTAGGCGGCGATCCGCCTGCCCCCCGCCCGCGCCCCGAGCAGGGCGATCAAGAGGATCACCGCGACCAGCGGGCCGGTCGAGAGTTTGATCAGCGCCGCCGGGGCGGCAAAGGTCGCCGCCGCGACGACGAAGACCCACAGCTCCCACTCGGTGCGCTGCGCATCCAGCAGCCAGAAGCAGGCGAAGACGGCGGTCAGCAGGCCGACCTCCACCAGTGGCATCGGCAGCCAGGCGACGGCGAGGAAGGCGACGACCAACGTGAGGACCAACGGCAGCGCCCGCCGCAGCGCCCACACGAGCCCGACGCAGAAGAGGACGTAGAGCGCCGCCGCGTAGAGGAAGCTGAGCACGCCGAGGCCGCTGAAGAAGACGATCCGGCTGTTCAGGAAGCCGAGCGGCCCGTAGGTGAAGACGACTTCCTTGCCGAAGCGGAGCCCCTGCTCGGCGGCCATCGCGAGCCCCGCGTTCCAGCTCGGGTCGAGCCCCGCCCCCGGCGTCTGGAAGCCGATCTGCCAGCCCAACAGAGCCACGAGCAGACCGCCCCAGACCGGCGCGCGCTTAGCCGCCTTCATGCGGCCGCAGGGTATCGGCGCCGGATGAGGCGCTCAGGCGGGACGCAGGCCGTCGAGGGCGATCGCGACGAGGCGTTCGATCTGCTCCGGCTCGGTGCGGCGCAGGCCGGCGATGCCGCTGATCATCTTGGTGACGTCGGAGATGTCGACGTCGTCGCGCACCTCGCCCGCGGCCTGGGCGCGCTGCAGGAGCGGCTCGCCGGCGCCGTAGATGGCGCGGCGGCAGCGGTTGAAGACGGGGGCATCACGGTCGAGATAAGCGAACATCTCCTCGGCCAGGGCGCGCTTGGTGGCGGCGAAGGAGACGAACTCGCCGAGCCAGCCGGTCAGCGCCTCCCAGGGCGGCAGGTCCGCGTACTTGGCCGCCGCCGCGGAGATCTCTTCGACGCTGCCGAGGTAGGTCGCCTCGAGCAGGTCCTCGCGCCTGGGAAAGTGGCGATAAAGGGTGCCGATCCCGACCCCGGCGCGCTTCGAGATCTCCTCCAGCGTCGCATCGGACCCCTCCTCGGCGAATGCCTCCCGCGCCGCGGCGACCAGCTTGTCGTAGTTGCGCCGCGCGTCGGCACGCTTCGGCCGCGCCGCGAACGCGGTCAGGTCGGCGCTGGTGTCAGAGGTCGCGGCCATCTTCCGGAGGATGGCTCCATTTTAGCCGGCCCGCAGAGGGCGCAGGCTGGCGCCCGGGAGGGACGGGGGCCCGCAGGACGGCGCCCGGAAGGGTCCAGGCCCCGCAAGCTGTCGCCCGGTTAGGGACCCGCCCCTCTCGCCACGGCCCGGGCAGG
>CALCIA010000075.1 GCA_937907435.1 uncultured Actinomycetes bacterium | reverse complement strand
CCACGGCCACAGCCTGCCCGGGCCGTGGCGAGAGGGGCGGGTCCCTTCCCGGGCGCCAGCTTGCGGGGCCCCGTCCCTTCCGGGCGCCGGCTTGCGAGTCCCCGTCCCTTCTGAGCTTCCGCCGGCAAGCCCCCCGAACCCCACCACACCAACCCCTCACCCCTCCCTGCACCCGCCCCGCACCGCCCGGCGTTAAAGGTCTCGGCGGGCCGGGCCGAGACAGGCTCTAACCTGTTTCCCCCTTTATGTGCGGCATCGTCGGATACGTGGGCGCCCGGCCCTGTGAGGAGATCCTCCTCCAGGGGTTGGAAAAGCTCGAATACCGTGGCTATGACTCCGCGGGCATCAGCCTGCTCGGGGACGGGGCGGTCGAGTCGGTTCATGCGGTCGGCAACCTTGCCAACCTGCGCGCCGCGATCGACGTCGCCGCCAACGGCAACGGCTCGCTGGCTCCGGCGGAGACCGGGATCGCCCACACCCGCTGGGCCACCCACGGCCGCGTCACCGAGGCGAACGCCCACCCGCACGACGACAGCTCCGGCAAGGTCCACATCGTCCTCAACGGGATCGTCGAGAACCACGCCGAGCTGCGCAAGCGCCTGATCGCCGAAGGCCAGGTCTTCACCTCCGAGACCGACGCCGAGGTGGTCGCCCACCTGATCGCCCGCCACTACGACGGCGACCTCGCCGCCGCGGTCCGAGATGCCTATGCCGAACTGCGCGGCCACTACGCCTTCGTCGCCATGCACGTCGACGAGCCCGACCGCCTGCTCGGCGCCCGCAAGGAGTGCCCGCTGGTCGCCGGCGTCGGCGAGGGAGAGACCTTCCTCGCCTCGGCGATCCCCGCCTTCCTCGCCGACACCCGCGTCGCGGTGCCGATCGAAAACGGCGAGCTGGTCGAAATCGAAGCGGGCGCGGTGCGGATCACCGACACCGCCGGCAACCCGGTCGAGCGCGCCCCCGAAGAGGTCACCTGGGACGCCGAAGCCGCCGAGAAGCAGGGCTACGAGACCTACATGCTGAAGGAGATCCACGAACAGGCCGACGCGGTCGCCGAGACGATCACCGACCGCCTGCCCGGCACCGACGGGGTGGACCTCGCCGACGTCGAGCTCGCCGACGAGTTCCTGCGCGACGTCGGGCGGATCGTGATCGTCGCCTGCGGGACGAGCTACCACGCCGGGCTGGTCGGCCGTTATGCGATCGAGGAGTGGGCGCGGGTGCCGGTCGAAATGGACATCGCCTCCGAGTACCGCTACCGCAACCCGGTGGTCGGGCCGGGCGACCTCGTGATCGGCATCACCCAGTCCGGCGAGACCGCCGACACCCTGGCCGCGATGCGCCTCGCCCGCGAGGCGGGGGCCACCGTCCTTGCCGTCACCAACATCATGGGCAGCCAGGCGACGCGCGATTCCGACGCCGTCCTCTACACCCGCGCCGGCCTCGAGATCGGCGTCGCCGCGACCAAGACCTTCCTCGCCCAGGTGGCGGCGATGTACCTGCTGGGGCTCCGGATCGCGCAGCTGCGCGGCACCCTGACGCCGGCCCGGGTCACCGAGCTGGTCGCGGAGCTGAAGGCGCTGCCGGGCAAGATCGAAGCCACCCTGGCCGCCGCCGAGGCGCCGGTGCGGGCGATCGCCGAGAAGCACGCCCAGCGCGAGTTCTTCCTCTACCTCGGCCGCCACATCGGCCTGCCGACCGCGCTCGAGGGGGCGCTGAAGCTGAAGGAGATCTCCTACATCCCGACCGACGCCTACGCGGCGGGGGAGATGAAGCACGGGCCGATCGCGCTGCTCGACGAGTCGACCCCGGTCGTCTGCGTCGCCACCGACAGCCCGGTGCTGGAGAAGATCCTCTCCAACGTCGAGGAGGTGCGGGCCCGCGGCGCCGACACGATCGCGATCGCGACCGAAGGTTCCGAGCGCCCCGCCGAGGTCGCCGACCAGACCATCTACGTGGCCGAGGGCGACTGGATCCTGCAGCCGATCCTCGCCGTGCTGCCGCTGCAGTTGCTGGCATACGACATCGCCCGCGCCCGCGGCCTGAACGTCGACCAGCCGCGCAACCTGGCCAAGACCGTGACGGTCGAGTGACCCGATGAAGGCGCCGAAGCTACTGGTCATCTCGATCGCGGCCGTGCTTGCCGTGGCGCTTGCCGTCGCCGGCTGCGGCGGCTCGGGAGGCGGGGGCGGCGAACCGGCCGGCCTGGTGCCGAAGGCGGCGCCGGTCTACCTGGAAGCGAACCTGCAGCCGGACGGGAAGACCAGCGAAGCGCTGAACGAAGTCGCGCAGACCGCCTTCGGGATCGACAACGTCGGCGAATTCATCGCCGAAGAACTCGAAGGCGCGGCGCTCGGCGAAGGCGAAAAGCTCGACTTCGAAGCGGAAGTCGAACCGTGGCTGGGCGAAAAGGCCGGCCTCTACCTGGAGGGGTACGACGGCAACGACTTCCACGGCGTCGGCATGGCGCTGGAAACGACCGACTCCGGCGAAGCCGAAGAATTCCTCGAGGAACGGGTCGAAAAGAACGACGAAGGCGCCAAACAGGGCGAATTCGAAGGGCACGCCTACTACGAAGAGCCCGACGACGGCGACGTGCTCGGGATGATCGGCGACTACATCGCCTTCGGCGAAACGAAGGGGGACTTCGAAGCGATGGTCGAAGCCTTCGAAGGCGAAGGGCTGAACGAATCGCCGAAGTTCAAGGAAGCAATGGACGGCGCGCCGGACGAAGGGATCGGCAACGTCTACGTCGACATCGGCGGTCTGATCGAAGAAACGAAGAGCGTGCTGCCGGCGGAAACCGAAGCCTTCTTCGACCTGGTCCAGATCGAACCGAAGAAGGCGACCGCCGTCGCCACCGTGATCCCGCATTCCGAACAGATCGAGATCGACGTGACCTCGAACCTCGGCAAAGGGGTGACCGGGACCGGCGACGCGACGGGGGCGCTGGAAGCCTTGCCGGCGACCGCGGTGCTCGGCTTCGCCGCCGCCGAATTCGGCCAGAGCTTCGGCGAAGGCCTGGAAGCGTTCAGCGAAAAGGGCGTCCCGGGCCAGCTCCAACCGGGCGAACTGGGGGCGGCGTTCGAGGCGATGGGCTTCAACCTGAAATCGCTGGGCCAGTCGTTCGGCGACCTCGCCGGGTTCGTCGAAGGGTCGAGCGAAAGCAGCCTCGGCGGCGCGGTCGTGGTCGAGACCAAGGACGCCGGCGAAGCGCGCAAAATGGTCTCCGATATCGGCCTGCTGCTGCGGGCGACCGGCACCCCCGGCGTCACCGCGATCAGCGGCAACGTCACCGGCTTCTCCGTCCGCGTGCCCGACCTCGGACCGAAACCGCTGATCTTCGGTGCCGCCGGGGAAAAGATCGTGATCGCCTACGGGCCGAGGGCGGCGGCGCAGGCGCTGCGCGGGCAGGCGAGGACGCTCGGCACGACGCCGGGCTTCGAAGCGGCCAAGAGCGCCCTCGGCTCGACCCCGATGAGCGCCTTCGTCGAGGGCGGCCCGATGCTGAAGCTGGTCGAAGCGCTGCTCTCGCCGGAGGAACGGGCGGAAATCGACAAGGCCAGGCCGTACCTGCAGAAGATCGATTACCTCGGGATCGGGTCCGAAGCCGAAGGGCAGATGACCACCGCGAAGGTGATCGTCGGCCTGACGAAGTAGCCCCCGGGTAGGTTGGCGCCATGGAAACGTGGCTGCGGGGTCTCTACGACGCGGAGGGGATGCGGTCGGCCGACCGCTGGGCGATCGAGGAACAGGGCGTCGATTCGCTGGAGCTGATGGAGAACGCCGGGCGGGCGGTCGCCGAGGCGGTGGCGCGCCTGGCGCCCGAAAGGCCCGTGCGGGTCGTCTGCGGCAAGGGCAACAACGGCGGCGACGGCCTGGTCGCGGCGCGCTTGCTGCGCGCGATGGGCTTCGATGCCGAGGTTTTGCTGCTGTGGCCGGCGGATGAGCTGAGCCCGGACGCGACCGTCAACCTCAAGCGCCTGGAGGAGGACCCCGGGGGTGGAGTTCGCACTTCTCCGCGCTATCCGCGGGTTTCTGCGAACGCGATCGAGGTGGGGGACGGCGGCGACGTCGCGGCGTTCCTCGCCGGGTCGGGCGCCGTGGTCGACGCGATCTTCGGCACCGGCTTCTCCGGCGCGCCGCGCGAGCCCGCGGCGGCCGCGATCGACGCGATGAACGGCTGCGGCGCTCCGGTCGTCGCCTGCGACATCGCCTCGGGGGTCGACGCCGCCACCGGCGAAGTGGCGGGCGCGGTGGTCGAGGCCGCCGTCACCGTCACCTTCCATGGCGCCAAGGTCGGCCATTACGTCGCGCCCGGCAAGTGGGCGACCGGTGAGCTGATCGTCGCGCCGATCGGCATCCCTTCGGGGGCGCCCGAGCCCGCCGCAGCCGGGGTGATCGAGCCCGCCGTCCTCGACCTCCTGCCCCGTCGCGGGGCGCAATCGACCAAGTTCAGCTCCGGCCAGGTGACGATCGCGGGCGGCTCGCGCGGGCTCACCGGCGCGGTGCGGATGTCCTCGACCGCGGCGATCCGCGCGGGTGCCGGTTATGCGACCGTCGCCGTCCCCGCCGATCTCGAGCCGGTCTTCGAAGCCGCGGAGGTCGAGGTGATGTCGAGGGGGATCGGCACGACGCCGGGGCGGCTCGGCCCCGAGGCCGCCGACGAGCTCCTCACCGCCTTCGAGCGCGCCGCCGCCGGCGTGCTCGGCCCCGGCCTCGGCCGTGATGACGACTCGCTCGCGCTTGCCCGCGAGGTCGCACCGCGGATCGACGCGCCGCTGGTCATCGACGCCGACGGCCTGAACGCCTTCGCCGGCCAGCTCGACCGCCTCGCCGCGCGCCCTGCGCCGACCGTCCTCACGCCGCACGCGGGCGAGCTGGGCCGTCTGCTGGAGCGCGACTCGGCCGAGATCGGCGAGCGCCGTCTCGCCGCCGCCCGCGAGGCGGCCGCCTGGAGCGGCGCCGTCGTCGTGCTGAAGGGCGACGACACGATCGTCACCGACGGCGAGCGCGTCGCCGTCAACGCCGTCGCGGCGCCCGCCCTGGCGACCGCCGGCAGCGGCGACGTCCTCTCCGGGATGACCGCGGCGCTCCTCGCCCGCGGCCTCGAGCCCTTCGCCGCCGCCTGCGCCGCGGTGATCGCCCACGCCCGCGCGGGCCAGGAGGCGGCGCGGCGCGTCGGCCTGCCGGAGTCGGTGATCGCCACCGACGTGATCGCCGCGATCCCCGCGGGGCTGCGCTCCGCCGGGCCGGTCGAGTAGCCTCGCGCGACCGAGATGAAGACCGCTGCCGAGATCATGAACGCCGACGTGGCCGGCGTCGCACCGGACGACGAAGCCCGCACCGCGATCGACCTGCTGGCGAAGAGCGACCTGGGCGCCGTCCCGGTCGTCGATGCGGACCACAAGGTGGTCGGCATCGTCAGCGAGTCCGACCTCATCCTCGCCGACGAGGAGTCCGACCTCCACCTGCCGCACTACTTCGAAATCATGGGCGGGGTCGTCTTCATCGGCTCGATGAAAGGCTTCGAGAAGCGGCTCGAAAAGGCGTTCGCGACGAAGGTCTCGGAGCTGATGACCGCCGACCCGATCGTCGTCCACACCTACGAGGCGGCCGACCGGGTGGCGAAGAAGATCGCCGAGCACCACCACAACCATCTGCCCGTGGTCGACGAGGACGGGCGGCTGGCGGGCATGGTCACGCGGGCCGACGCGCTCGCCGCCGTCGTCGAAGATTCTTAGCCATGGAGCGGGCGGTCGCCCGGATCGACCTCGGCGCGCTGCGCGCCAACTGCGAGCGGCTGCGGGCGGAGCTGGGCGACGCACGGCTCTGCGCGGTGGTGAAGGCGAATGGCTACGGGCACGGGGCGCTCGACGCGGCGCGGGCGGCGGTGGCGGGGGGCGCGAGCGCGCTTGCCGTCGCGACCGCCGCTGAGGCCGCGGAATTGGCGGCGGCGGGAGCGGCGGGCCGGGCCGATCCCGACGGGGCCGGCGGCGCGCGTCCCGAGAGCGGCGTCGACCTGCTCACCCTCGGCGCGCTCACCGAGGCCGAGGTCGACGTCGCGCTCGGTGCCGACTCGGCGCTCAGCGTCTGGACCCCCGGCTTCCTCGACCTCCTCGGCGCCCGTGCCCGCGCCCTCGGGCGCCGCGCCCGCGTCCACGTCAAGCACGACAGCGGCATGGGTCGGCTCGGCGCCTTCGACGGCGAGGCGGTGGTGCGGCTCGCCCGCGCCGTCGCCGCCGATCCCGACCTCGAGCTGGCCGGCGTCTGGACCCACTTCGCCACCGCCGACGAACCGGACGACGACGAGGGCTACTTCTTCGAGCAGCTCGCCCGCTTCGAGCCCGTCGCCGAGGCCGTCCACGCCGAGCACCCCGGCGTCACCGTCCACGCCGCCAACAGCGCCGCCGTCTTCCGCTCGGCGCGCTCCCACTTCGACATGGCCCGCTGCGGCGTGGCGATCTACGGGCTCGATCCGTTCCAGCTCGATCCGACGGCGCACGGGCTCACGCCGGTGCTCTCACTGCGCTCCCACGTCGCCGCGGTGAAGCGGTTCCCGGCGGGCCAGAGCGTTGGCTACGGGCGGCGCTGGCGGGCGCCCGCGGACACCTGGGTGGGCGTCGTGCCGCTCGGATACGGCGACGGCGTGCGCCGCGCCCTCACCAACGACTGCGATGTCCTCGTCGCCGGGCGCCGGTACCCGCTGGTCGGGACGATCTCGATGGACAACCTGACCGTCGACCTCGGCCCCGAGACCACGGTCGAGCCGGGCGCGGAGGCGGTGCTGATCGGACGCCAGGGCGAGGAGGAGATCCGCGCCGAGGAGCTTGCCGCCCGCCTCGACACGATCAACTACGAGGTCACGACGGCGATCCTGCCGCGGGTGCCCCGGCGGACGACGGGGGACGCGTGAGCCTCGCCGACGACCTCCGCGCCGCGCCGCTGCCCGCCGCCGCGATCCGCGCGCTGGGCGGGGGAGAGGGCGTCTGGATCGCCGGCGGGGCGGTCCGCGATGCGGCGCTCGGGCGTGACGTCACCGATCTCGACCTCGCGGTCGCCGGCGATCCCGGCCCGATCGCGAAGGCGCTCGCCCGCGAGCTCGGCGAGCACGCCTTCGAGCTCTCCGCCGAGTTCCGCACCTGGCGCGTCGTCGCGCCGGGGCAGGGATGGCAGGCCGACGTCACGGCGCTGCGCGGCGACTCGATCGAGGCCGACCTGGCCGCCCGCGACTTCACCGTCGGCGCCGTCGCCGTGCCGCTCTCGGGCGGCGCGGCGATCGACCCGTTCGGCGGCCTCGGCGACCTCGAGCGGAGCGTCCTGCGCGCGGTCGGGCCGCGGAGCTTCGAGGAGGACCCGCTGCGGCTGCTGCGCGCCGCCCGCCTCGCCGCCGGCCTCGGCCTGCGGATCGATCCCGACACCGTCGCCCTCGCCCACGCGAGCGCGCCGCGCGCCGCCGAGCCCGCGGGGGAGCGCCAGCTCGCCGAGCTGCGCCAGCTCCTCGGCGGCCCGGCGCCGCTGCGCGGCCTCGAGCTGCTCGACGAGCTCCGCCTCACCGCCGTCGTCCTGCCGGAGCTGGAGGGCACGAAAGGGGTCGAACAGGGCCCCAACCACCATCTCGACGTGCACGGGCACACGCTCGAGGTGCTCGCCCACACGATCGAGATCGAGGCCGACCTCGGGCGCTTCGTCGGCGCCGAGCGGGCCGCCGAGGCCGCCGCCTTCCTCGCCGAGCCGCTCGCCGACGAGATGGACCGCGCCACCGCCCTGCGCTTCGGCGCCCTCCTCCACGACATCGCCAAGCCCGCGACGCGCCAGGAGAAAGACGGCTTCGTCGGCTTCAAAGGGCACGACGTCGCGGGCGCGGCGACGATCGGCGAGATCATGGGCCGCCTGCGCGCCTCCCGCAAGCTGACCCGGTACCTGCAGGCCCTGACGCTCCACCACCTGGTGCTCGGCTTCATGGTCCGCGAGGCGCCGCTGCCGCCGCGCCGCATCCACGCCTACCTGCGCGGGACCGAACCGGTGACCGTGGACGTCACCCTGCTGACCGTCGCCGACCGCCTCTCCGCCCGCGGCACCGGCCCGATCGCCGCGCCGGAGATGGTCCAGGCCCACCTCGACCTGGCCCGCGAGATGGTCGCCGCGGCGCTCGACTGGCACCGCGAAGGCCCGCCGGAGCCGCTCCTGCGGGGCGACGAGGTCGCCGCCGAGCTCGGCATCGAGGGCCCCGAGATCGGCAAAAAACTGGCCGAGCTGGAGGCCGCCCAGTACGCCGGAGAGGTCACCGACCGCGATGGCGCACTCGGCTTGCTGCGCGGTTGAGATACGCTCTTCGGCCGCATGGCTAAAGAGGAAAAGATCGAAATGGAGGGCGAGATCACCGAGGCCCTCCCCAACACCATGTTCCGGGTCAAACTGGACAACGGGCACGACGTGCTCGGCCATATCTCCGGCAAGATGCGCCGCCACTACATCCGCATCCTGCCCGGCGACCGCGTGAAGATCGAGCTGTCGCCCTACGACCTCGACCGAGGTCGCATCACCTACCGCTACAAATAGTCGCCCGAGCGCGGGCTCGGTGAGGGGGACCCGCCCCTCTCGCCACGGCCCGGGCAGGCTGTGGCCGTGGCGAGAG
>CALCIA010000074.1 GCA_937907435.1 uncultured Actinomycetes bacterium | reverse complement strand
CCCCCTATAGGGGCCCTAAAACACGCAGCGCGTTTCCGGGCCTTGATTTCGGCCCCGAAATGGGCCTCCCCAGGGCCGGAAAGTGTGACGTTCCCGGCATCTCTGTGACCGATCGGGCCGAGGTGTGGAGGCTCTCCGACCCGATCATCACGGAAGTCCGACTTCCTCACGTCCCTGTGCTGGCTTTCTCACGAACGCCTCACGTCCTGGGCTCCTCATGGGGGTCACAGCCTGCCAGGACCCCCATGAGGAGCCCAGGACCTCCCTCGACCCACCTCGGACGGCCGGCGGCGCCCCGAACCCCGGCCCCCGCGCCGGCCCGACCTACACGTGATCACTCGGCAGGTGCCAGCGCCGGGGCGCGATCAGCTGATCGATCTCCCTCGGCCCCCAGCTGCCCCGCCAGTAGGGGATCGCCGGCGGTGGGTCCTCGAGGACCGGCTCGGAGATTTCCCAGAGGCGCTCGATCGCGTCGGAGCTGGTGAAGAGGGTGCGGTCGCCGTTCATCGCGTCGTGGATGAGGCGCTCGTAGGGGTCGAGGGCGGCCTGGTTGTTGCCGAAGGCTTCGGCGTAGGTGAACTTCATGTGGGCTTCGCCGAGCTGCATGGTGGCCCCGGGCACCTTGGCCAGGAACGAGGTGGAGATGGAGCCGGGCTCGCCGAGCTCGAAGGTGAGGTGGTCGCGCCCGAAGCCCTCGGGGATCAGTTCCTGGTCGAGCGGGAACATCCGCCGTGGCGGCTGTTTGAAGGCGATCGTGAGGACGTGGCGGCTCTCCGCCATGCGCTTGCCGGAGCGCAGGTAGAACGGCACACCCTCCCAGCGCCAGTTGTCGACGAAGGCCTTGACCGCGATGAACGTCTCGGTGTCGGAGTCGGGGTCCACCCCGTCCTCTTCGCGATAGCCGACGTACTGGCCGCGGACGACGTCCTCGGGGCGCAGCGGCAGCATCGAGTCGAAGACCTTCTCCCGCTCCAGGCCGAGCGGTTTCGGCTCCAGCGAGGTCGGCGGCTCCATCGCGACGAACCCCAGGACCTGGAACAGATGGGTGACGAGCATGTCGCGGAAAGCGCCCGTGTCCTCGTAGAAGCTGCCACGCATCTCGATCGAGAGCGTCTCCGGGATGTCGATCTGGACGTGGTCGATGTGGTTGCGGTTCCAGACCGGCTCGAACATGCCGTTGGCGAAGCGCAGCGCCAGCAGGTTCTGCACCGCCTCGCGCCCGAGGTAGTGGTCGATCCGGTAGATCCGGTCCTCCTGGAAGACCGAGTGGAGGCGCCCGTTCAGCTCACGAGCGGAGCGCAGGTCGGTGCCGAACGGCTTCTCGGTGATCACCCGGGCGTCGTCGCCCAGCCCCAGCTTGCCGATCTCTTCGACGATCCCCGCCGCGGCCTTCGGCGGCAGCGAGAGGTAGAAGAGTAGGTCGGCGTCGCCACCCAGTTCCCGCTTGGCCGCTTCGACCGCCTCGCCGAGCGGCGCGAAGCCCTCGCCGACGCCGACGAAGCTGAGCGCCTCGGCGAACTCGTCGAAGGCGTTGTCGGCGTCCGGCTTCCGTCCCGAACCTTCCACGGATTCGCGCGCGACCTGGCGGAATTCCTCGGTCGAGATCGCGCGGCGGGCGGCGCCGATGATGCGGAAGCCCTCCGGCATCAGTCCCACCTGCGAGAGGTGGAACATGCCGGGCAGGAGCTTGCGCCTGGCGAGGTCGCCGGTGGCGCCGAAGAGGACGATGACCTGGTCGGTCCGCACCCGGTCGGCGGCGCGGTCCTGCTGGGCGCTGCTGGTGGTGACGCTCACGCTTCGCAGGCTACAGCGCGCCAATCGTCGCCTTATCGTGCAGGGGATGGCGCCTGCGACCAACGGGGGGACGGAGTTCGATCCGGCCGCGCTGGCGCGGACCGAGGCGCGCTTCTGGCGCGAGATCTGGGACGCGGCGCCGGCCGCCGTGGCCGTGGCCAAAGGCGCGCGGCGGGCCGAGTTCGGGCCGGTGCAGGCGACCGTGATCGCCGCCCTGCCGGAGGTGCGGATGCTGAACCTGATCCTCGGCGCGGCCGGCGCCGACGCGGCGGCCGAGGGCTTCGTCGAGGAGGCGGTCGAGTGGGTCCGGGACCAGGACGTGCGCGGCTTCGCGCTACTGGAGCCGGGGCCGGCGGACGCCGGGCGCGCCGCCGCCGAGACGACCGGCGCGCCGCCGGCGCAGGGCGCCTTCACCGGCGCGCGGGCCGCCGAGGCCGCGCTCACCCGCGCCGGCTACGAGAAGGGATACGACTGGATGCGCTTCGTCCGCGACCCCCACCCGCCGCACTTCAAGGTCGCCGAGGACGTCGAGGTCGTGGAGCTCGACGGCAGCGACGAGGACGCGCCGTTCGGCTCGATCGCGACGCTCGGCTTCGGCCTCCCCGCCTGGGTCGCCTCGCTCTTCGCGCCCCTCCCCGCCCTGCCCGACTGGCGCTGCTATGTCGCGCTGCTCGACGGCGAGCCGCAGGCCTGCGCGGCGATGCTCCTCGACGGCGAGGTCGCCGAGCTGGGGATCGCGGCGACGCTCGAGGGCGGCCGCCGGCGCGGCTGCCAGCTGTCGCTCCTGCGGCGGCGGATCGAGGACGCGGCGGCGGCCGGCGTCCACACCCTCTTCGTCGAGACCGGCGCCCGCGTCCCCGGACGCCCCTCGACCAGCTACGCCAACATCCTGCGCGCCGGCTTCGAGGAGGCCTACCTCTGCCCCGGCTGGATCGATGCGCGACCTGCTGCGGGCTGACTTCCTGCGCGCCGAAGCCGGCGGCGGCCTGGCGCTGCTGCTCGGCAGCGTCGCCGCGCTGGTCTGGGTGAACGTCATCGACGCGGGCGGCTACGCGTCGTTCTGGGCGACCCACGTCAACATCGGGATCGGCGCCGCGTCGATCGACGAGAGCCTCGGCCACTGGGTCAACGACGCGCTGATGACGTTCTTCTTCTTCCTGATCTCGCTGGAGATCAAGCGCGAGCTGGTCACCGGGGAGCTCCGCCATCCGAAGCGCGCGGCGCTGCCGATCATCGCCGCGCTCGGCGGCGTCGTCACCCCGATCGCGATCTTCCTCATCGTCAGCGGCGGCCAGAACCCGAGCGGCTGGGGCATCCCGATGGCGACCGACGCGGCGTTCGCGATCGGCGTCCTGGCGCTGCTCGGCGACCGCGTCGGGATCGGCGTGAAGCTCTTCCTGGTGACGATCGCGGTGGTCGACGACGTCGCCGCGATCCTCGTCATCGCCGTCGCCTACACCGACCACCTGAGCCTCGGCTGGCTGGTGCTGGCGGTGGCGGGGCTGGTCGGGACCGCCGCGATGCGCCTGCTCGGGGCGCACCGCATCCTCGTCTTCGTGCCGATCGGCGTCCTCGTCTGGGTGGCGACGCTCGAGTCCGGGGTGCACGCGACGCTCGCGGGCGTGGCGCTCGCCCTGATCACGCCGGCGACGCCGGTCCGCGGGCGCGACGTGCTCGGCGAGCTCGAACACCGCCTCCACCCCTGGGTCAACTACGCGATCCTCCCCCTCTTCGCGCTCGCCAACGCGGGGGTCAAGCTGGGCGGCGGCGAGCTCTCCGACTCCGAAGGGCGGCGGATCGCCCTCGCGGTCGCCCTCGGCCTCGTCGTCGGCAAGTTCCTCGGCATCGCCGGCGCGACCCTGGCCGCCCTGCGCCTCCGCCTCGGCGCCCTCCCCTCGGGCGTCGACCTGGGCGGCCTCCTCGGCGCCGCGGCCCTCGGCGGCATCGGCTTCACCGTCTCCCTCTTCATCACCCCGCTCGCCTACGACGACCCCCTCATGATCGGCGCCGCCAAGCTCGGCATCCTCGGCGGCTCCGTCGTCTCCGCCGCGATCGGCATCACGATCTTCGCCGCCACCGGCGTCCATCCGACGCGCGCGGACGCCGCCGGCGACACGTAGGATCCCGCGCCCGATGCCGACCGAGCCGCCCTCGCAAACCGGGCCCCAGCGGGTCGACAAGCCCTGGGGTCACGAGCTGTGGTGGGCCGAGACGCCGCACTACGCCGGGAAAATCCTCCACGTCGAGGCAGGGCAGAGCCTCTCCCTGCAGATGCACCGGGAGAAGGACGAGTCGTCCTACCTGCTGTCGGGACGCCTGCTGCTGACCCGCGGCCCCAGCGCCGAGGAGCTGACGACCGAGGAGATCGGCCCGGGCTTCACCTGGCGGGTCGAGCCCGGCACGGTCCACTCGATCGAGGCGCTCGAGGACTCCGACGTGATCGAGGTCTCGACTCCGCACCTCGACGACGTGGTGCGGCTGCGGGACCGGTACGGGCGCGAGGGGTAGGCGCCCCGAAGGGCTCACGCCCCGCAAGCTGTCGCCCGGGTAGGGAACGCGCCCCTCTCGCCACGGCCCGGGCAGGCTGTGGCCGTGGCGAGAGGGGCGG
>CALCIA010000073.1 GCA_937907435.1 uncultured Actinomycetes bacterium | reverse complement strand
GAACCACGGTAGGACGACCGGGGATCCGCGTGGTTGGAAACCCCCGCCATACGCGAATTTCCAACCGGGGAGATCCCTGACCGTTCGAGGACCCGGACCTCGGCGCCCTTCGGTGACGGCCCCGCCGCACTTCCGACGCACTCCCGTGACGCTCCCGCGCGAGTCTCTCCACGCCTTTCATACCCGCCCCTCTCGCCACGGCCACAGCCTGCCCGGGCCGTGGCGAGAGGGGCGGGTCCCTAACCCGGGCGCCAGCTTGCGGGGCCTGGACCCTCGCGGGCGACAGCTTGCGGGGCCCCATCCCTCCCGGGCAGCCGACCCCCCGTCAGACCTGAATGACCACCGGCAGGATCATCGGTCGCCGCCTCAGGCGCTGCCAGACGAACTTGCCGACCGCGTCGTGGAGGTCCTCTTGGATCAGGTCGGGCTCGCGGGTGCCGGTGTCGGCGGCGTCTTCGAGGGAGTCTTCGACGAGGTCCTTGAGGTCCTCGAGGATGCCGTCGGCGTCGTCGAGGAAGGCGACGCCGCGGAGGATCACCTCGGGGTCGGCGACTATGGAGCCATCGTCGCCGGAGAGGGTGACGACGACGATGAAGATGCCGTCGGCGGAGATCTCGCGGCGGTCGCGGAGGGCGGCGTCTTCGGGGTCGCCGATGTTGACGCCGTCGACGTACATCGTGCCGACGTGCAGGTCCTCGCCGAAGCGGGCCCCCGAGTCGTCGATCTCCAGCGGCAGGCCGTTGCGGCCCTTGAAGATGTTCTCCTCCTCGATGCCGACCATTTCGGCCAGCTCGGCGTGCAGGCGGATGCGCTGGAAATCGCCGTGGACCGGCATCACGTAGCGCGGCTTGGTCAGGTTCAGCATCAGCTTCAGCTCCTCGCGGGAGCCGTGGCCGGAGGCGTGAATCGGCGCGTCCTTGGCGGTGATCACCTTCGCCCCGATCTCGTAGATGCGGTCGATCGTCTCGTTGACCGCACGCTCGTTGCCGGGCACCGGGGTCGCCGAGAAGATCACCGTGTCCCCGGCGCGCAGCTGCACGTCGCGGTGGTCGTTGTTGGCCATCCGCCGCAGCGCCGAGAGCGGCTCGCCCTGGCTGCCGGTGGAGACGACGACGACTCTCTCGTCGGGGAAGTTCTCGATCTCGCGCGGCTGGATGAAGGTGCCCTGCGGCGCCCGCGCCATCCCCAGGTTCGAGGCGATGTTGAAGTTCTTGCGCATCGAGCGACCGACCAGCGCGACCTTGCGGTCGAGCGCCACGGCGGCGTCGATCACCTGCTGCACGCGGTGGATGTTGGACGCGAACGAGGTGACGATGATCCGCCCCTCGCAGAGCGCGAACTGCCGCAGCAGCGCCGGGCCGACGCTCGACTCCGAGGGCGCGACCCCCGGCCGGTCGGCGTTGGTCGAGTCGCCGCAGAGCAGCAGCAGGCCCTCGCTGCCGATCTCGGCCAGGCGCGAGATGTCGGCGGGCCGACCGTCGACCGGCGTCTGGTCGAACTTGTAATCGCCGGTCATCAGCATCGAGCCGAGCTCGGTCTTGATCAGCACGCCGCGCATGTCGGGGATCGAGTGGGCGAGGTGGACGAGCTCCAGCTCGAACGGCCCCGCTTTCACCTTCTCCCCCGCCGGCAGCTCCTCCAGCGGCGCCTTGTCGCCGAGCTTGTGCTCGTCGAGCTTCGAGCGGACCATGCCGATCGTCAGCATCCCGCCGTAGATCTTCGGTGGCATGCCGATCTCGCGCAGCACGTAGGGCAGCGCGCCGACGTGGTCCTCGTGGCCGTGCGTGAGCACGATCGCCTCGATGTCGTCCGCCCTGTCGCGCAGGTAGGAGAAGTCGGGCAGGACGAGGTCGATGCCGTGCATCTCCGCCGTCGGGAACATCAGGCCGGTGTCGACGATCACGATGCGGCCGTCGTATTCGACGACCGTCATGTTCTTGCCGATCTCGCCGAGGCCGCCGAGCGGCAGCACTCGCAGTGTCTTACTAGGCAATTCGGTAACTCTTTCTTTTCGAAGTCAGGTTCAGCCGGCGGCGACGGAGAGCCCGATGCCCTCCAGTGCCGCCCGTACCGCCGCCCGCTGTCCGGGGTCGGCGGAGACCAGCGGCAGACGCAGCCGGTCAGGGGCGAGGCCGAGCATCTCGAGCGCGGCCTTCAACGGGATCGGGTTGGTCGTCACCGAAAGCCCCGTGAAGACGGGGCCCAGTTCGGCGTCGATCTCCCGCGCCCGGTTCAAGTCGTTTTCCTGCGCGGCGTCCCACATCGCGCGCATCTGGTCGCCGACCACGTGGGTGGCGACGCCGATCACGCCCGCGCCGCCGAACTCCAGCACCCGCAGGAAGGTGTTGTCGTTGCCCGCCAGGATCGAGAGGCCCTCGATCGGGCCCAGTTCGTCGTCGTTGGCCTGCTTGACCGCGACGATGTTGTCGACCGCGGCGAGCTCGCCGAGCAGCGCCGTGTCGGCGTTGACGATCACCCGCGACGGGATGTTGTACATGATCATCGGCAGGTCCGGGACGGCCGCGGCGACGGTTTCGAAGTGCGCGCGGATCCCGGCCGGATTGGGCTTGTTGTAGTACGGCACGACGACCAGCGAGGCGTCGGCGCTCGCGTCGGCGGCCATCTTGGTCAGTTCGCAGGAGTGGCGCGTGTCGTTGGTGCCGGTGCCCACCACGATCAGGACGTCGTCGCCGACCTCCTTGCGCACCGCGCGCAGGAGCTCGACGGTCTCGCCGTCGGTCAGGGTCGGGCACTCGCCCGTAGAGCCGGCCAGCACGAGGCCGTGCGAGCCGTGCTCGAGCAGGTGCGCGGCCAGGCGCCGCGCGCCGTCGTGGTCGACCGCGCCCGACTCGTCGAACGGGGTCGCCATCGCGGTGAAGACTCCTCGGAGCTCCTTCATCGCCCTCAGGGTACCTCTCCGGCGCGGACGACGGCCGTCCGTGCGCGCATCAGAGGAGCTTCTCCAGGCCGACCGTGAAGTGGTCGGGCAGGGTCGGGACCTTGCGGACGGCCAGCAGGACGCCGGGCATGAACGACCAGCGGTCGACCGAGTCGTGGCGGATCGAGAGCGTCTGACCGAGGCCGCCGAAGATCACTTCCTGGTGGGCGACGAGGCCCGGCAGCCGGACCGAGTGGATCGGCTCGCGGACCTTCCCCCCCGCCGCGTTGATCAGCTCGGCGGTGCGCGCCGCGGTGCCCGACGGCGCGTCGAGCTTCTTGTCGTGGTGGAGCTCGATGATCTCCGCATCCGGCATGTGCTTGGCGATCGTCTGCGAGACGACCATCATCAGCACCGCCCCGATCGCGAAGTTCGGCGCGACGAAGCAGTTGGCCTCCGAGTCCTCTGCCGCGGCCCGCGCCGCGTCGAGGTCGAAGCCGGTGGTTCCGACGACGACGTGGACGCCTGCCGCCAGGCACTCCTTGACGTTGTCGAGCGCGGTCGCCGGGACGCTGAAGTCGACGACGACGTCGGCCTCCTCCAGCACGTCGGCGAGCGGGGTCTTGAGCGCCGGGTCGGCGCGGCCGCTCAGGGTCAGGTCGTCGGCCGATTCGACCGCGTTGACGACCGTCGCGCCCATCCGCCCGGCGGCACCGGAGACGGCGACCTTGGTCATGCCGCTACCAATGCCTCCGAGACCGGCGCCAGGGCGGCCCGGAAGCGGTCTTCGTCGGCGCCGACGCAAGCTGCCGAGAGGCGGTCGGCCGCGTAGAGCTCGGCCGCCAGCTCGGTCAGCTGGTCGACCTCGACCGCGTCGACTTTCGCCAGCATCTCGTCGAGATCTTCGATCGGCAGGCCGAACAGGGTCGCGCGGGAGATCCGGGTCATCCGCGCCGCGGTCGACTCGGAGGAGAGGACGAGCCTCCCCTTGACGCTCTCCTTGGCGCGCTTCAGCTCGTCCGCCGAGACCGGCTCGGAGCGCAGCCGCGCCAGCTCGGTGCCGATGATCGCGCAGGCCTCCTCGACGTTGTCCTCGCGGGTGCCGACGTAGGTGGCGACCAGCCCCTGGTCGGTGAACTGCTCGTTGTAGGAGCCGACCGAGTAGGCGAGGCCGCGCTTCTCGCGCACCTCACGGAAGAGCCGCGAGGAGGACGAGCCACCGAAGATCGAGTCGAGGACGGCCAGCGCGAAGCGCCGCTCGTCGTGACGGTCGATGCCGGGCGCGCCGAAGCAGATGTGGTACTGCTCGGTCTCCTTGCTGAGGAAGCAGAGGCGCGGCGCCTCGGTCAGCTCGACCGGCGCGGCGACGCCGCCGCCGTCGGTCGGCGGGTTCACGAACTTCTCCGCCAGGGCGACGATGCTCTCGTGGTCGAGGTGCCCGGCCGCGCCGACGACGATCTCCGAGGCGGCGTAGCGGTTGCCGCGGTAGGCCTCGATGTCGGGGATCGGGATGTTGGCGATCACCTCGGCCTCGCCGAGCACGCGGCGGCCGAGCGGGTGCGAGCCGAAGACGGCGTCGGCGAGCACGTCGTGGACGCGGTCCTGGGGCTCGTCGTCGTACATCGCGATCTCCTCGATCACGACCTGGCGCTCGGAGTCCACTTCGGGGTAGGTCGGCGCCAAGAGCATCTCCGAGAAGAGGTCGAAGACCTCCTCGGTGTGCTCGTCGAGGAAGCGGGCGTGGAGGTGCGTGGTCTCCTTGCCGGTCGCCGCGTTGACCGAGGCGCCGAGCCCGTCGAAGAGCTCGGAGATCTCGATCGCCGAGTAGCGCTTCGTGCCCTTGAAGAGCAGGTGCTCGAGGAAATGCGAGACCCCGGCCTGCGCCGGGGTCTCGTTACGCGATCCGGTGCGTACCCAGAGACCCAGGGCGACCGAGCGCACCGAAGGAACCTCTTCGGTGACGACCCGGACGCCCGAGTCGAGGGTGGTGACGCGAGCGCTCAACTACGGCGCTCCCGTTCGCGGCCGCCACGACCGCCGCGGTCACGGTCACGCCCGCGTCCGCCACGATCGCCGCCGCCGCGCCGGCCACCGTCACCGGAACCGACCGAGGCCAGTTCCTCGGGCGATTTGCCGGCGACCGAGGGATCGGCGGTGAGGCGCAGGCCGATCCGGCCGCGCTCCTTGTCGACCTCGACCACGGTGACGTCGATCAGGTCGCCGCTGGAGAGCACGTCGTCGACCGAGTCCACCCTCTCCCCCGGCTTCACGTTGGAGATGTGGAGCAGGCCGTCGGTGCCCTTGACCAGCTCGACGAAGGCGCCGAAGGTGGTCGTCTTGACGACCTTGGCCTGCGGGTAGTGGTCGCCGATCTCGGCCTCCTTGGTCATCGAGGTGATCCGCTGGACCACGCCGTCGACCAGTTCGCCGGTCGGCGCGTACACGCGCACCGTGCCGTCGTCCTCGACGTCGATCTCGGCTTCGAACTCCTCGCAGAGACCGCGGATCGTTTCGCCGCCTTTGCCGATCACGGCCCCGATCTTCTCCGGGTCGATCTTGATCGACTCGATCGCCGGGGCGTGCGGCGAGAGCTTCTCCCGCGGGCCGTCGATCGCTTCGGCCATCTTGCCGAGGATGAACTGGCGGCCCTTGTGGGCCTGGTCCAGCGCATCGCGCAGGATGTCGAAGGTGACGCCGGTGATCTTGATGTCCATCTGCAGGGCGGTGATCCCGTCGGCGGTGCCGGCGACCTTGAAGTCCATGTCGCCGAGGTGGTCCTCGACGCCGGCGATGTCGGTGAGGACGATGTAGTCGTCGCCCTCTTTGATCAGGCCCATGGCGACGCCGGCGACCGGTGCGGAGACCGGGACGCCCGCCGCCTGCAGCGCCATCGAGGAGGCGCAGACGGAGCCCATCGAGGAGGACCCGTTGGACTCGAGCGTCTCGGAGACGACCCGGATCACGTACGGGAAGGACTCTTCGTCTGGGATCGTCGCCGCCAGGGCCCGCTCGGCGAGCGCGCCGTGGCCGATGTCACGCCGCTTCGGGCCGCGCATGAAGCCCGCCTCCCCGACCGAGTAGGGCGGGAAGTTGTAGTGGTGCCAGAACCGTTTCGAGGTCACCAGCCCGAGCGTGTCGATGCGCATGTCCATCCGCGTCGTCCCGAGGGCGACGTTGGAGAGGACCTGCGTCTCGCCGCGGGTGAAGAGGGCCGAGCCGTGGACGCGCGGGGAGATGTCGACCTCGGTCTCGATCGGCCGGATCTCGTCCTGGGCGCGGCCGTCGGGGCGCTTCTTGTCGACGGCGATCGCCTTGCGGATCGTTTCCTTCTCGATCGAGTCGAAGGCGGCGCCGACCTCGCTCTTGCGGGCGGCCACGGCCTCCTCGTCGCCGGACTCCGGCGCGTAGTGGGCGACGACCTGCTCCTTGACCTGGTCGATCGCCTCGTAGCGCTCGAGCTTGCCCTCGGTCGCGATCGCGTCGACCAACGCCTGGCCGTGCGACTCGCGGATCGAGCTCAGCAGGCCCTCGTCGATCGACGGCACGTCGATCTGGAGCTTCTCCTTGCCGGCCTTCTGCTGCAGCTCCTCCATCGCGGCGGTGAGCTTCTTGATCTCGCCGTGGGCGATGTCGAGGGCGTCGAGGATCTCGGCCTCGGTGACGCCCCGGGCGCCGGCCTCGACCATCAGGATCGCCTCGTCGGTGCCGGCGACGATCAGGTCGAGCTCCAGCTCCTCGTGGCTCTCCTCGGGCGGGTTGACGACGAAGTCACCCTCGAGTTTGCCGATCCGGACCGCGCCGACGTGCTTGGCGACCGGGACCGGCGAGATCGCCAGCGCCGCGGAGGCGCCGTTCATCGCCAGGATGTCGTACGGGTGCACGCCGTCGACCGACAGCGGCATCGCGACCAGTTGGGTCTCGTAGTGCCAGCCCTTGGGGAAGAGCGGGCGGATCGGCCGGTCGATCATGCGCGCGGTCAGCGTCGCTTTCTCCGACGATTTGCCCTCGCGACGGAAGAACGACCCGGGGATTTTCCCCGCGGCGTACATGCGCTCCTCGACGTCGACGGTGAGCGGAAGGAAGTCCACGTCGCGAAGCCCACCGATCGTGGCGGTGTTGAGGACCATCGTGTCGCCACTGCGCACCACGACGGCGCCGCTCGCCTGCTTCGCGAGTTTGCCGGTCTCGAAGGAGATCGTGCTGTCGCCGACCTCCGCCGTGACGCGGGTCACGTCAAACATGCTCATTCGTATTTTTACCTCCGGCCGCCCGGATGACAGCCATAGCTTTCCTTACAGAACTCTCGTTCCTATTCCCCCGAAAGAGTACATCCCCTCGCATTTGGGGCGAATTGGGGGGATTTTGGGGGCGGGGAAGGGACGGGCGGGGGTCCGGGACCCGGGCGGCCGTCCGAGGTGGCGGCGGGGTGTCCTGGGCTCCTCATGGGGGTCCTGGCAGGCTGTGACCCCCATGAG
>CALCIA010000072.1 GCA_937907435.1 uncultured Actinomycetes bacterium | reverse complement strand
CTGCCCGGGCCGTGGCGAGAGGGGCGCGTCCCCTACCCGGGCGCCAGCTTGCGGGACCACGGCCCTCCCCGGGCGCCGGCCTGCGGGGCCTGAACCCCTAAGCGCTTATGGCTTGCCGCACGACATCCGGGCCCGGGAACTCGCCGGGGCTCGGGGACTCGTAGGTCCAGGCGACCTTGCCGTCCTCGTCGATGAGGACGAGGGTGCGGTTGGCGATGCCGGCGGCGTCGATGTAGGAGCCGAAGGCCTTGGCGGTCGCGCCCTTGGGCTCGAAGTCGGAGAGCAGGACGGTGTCGATGCCGAGCTTCTCCTGGAAGGCCTTGTGGGCGTAGGGGCTGTCGACGCTGAGGCCGACGAGGGTGATGCCGGCGTCGGCAAGGTCGGCCTTGACGCCCTCCTGGTAGACGGAGAGCTGGTCGGAACAGACCGGGCTGAAGTCGAGCGGGTAGAAGGCGATCAGGACCTTGCGGCCCTTGAAGTCGGCGAGAGAGACCTCTTCCCCGTCCTGGTCTTTGACGGTGAAGTCGGGGGCCGCGTCGCCGACCGCGATCATCGCTAGCGACGGAGGCCGAGGTCGGCGACCAGGGCGCGGTAGCGCTCCAGGTCCGTGCGCTCGAGATAGCGGAGCATCCGCCGGCGCTTGCCGACCAGCATCAGCAGGCCGCGGCGCGAGTGGTGGTCCTTGGCGTGCGTACGCAGGTGATCGGTGAGTTCGTTGATCCGCTCGGTCAGCAGCGCGACCTGGACCTCGGCCGAGCCGGTGTCACCGTCGCCGCGGCCGTACTTGCCGATCAGCTCGCTTTTTTTCTCTTTGGTCAGGCTCATCTCGTAAAAAGCGCGGCCCTCTCGGGTCGCGGCTCGCAGCAAGGTAGCACAGCGCCCCGCTCAGCCGCCCCGTGCGGCGGCCTCGGTAAAGTCGGCGCAGATGCGCCGCGCGTCATCGACGTCGCCGTGCATCCGCGCCACCAGCGCGTCGACGTCGTCGAAGGCCAGCTCGTCGCGCAGCTTGGCGACGAAGGCGACGCGCAGCGTCTGGCCGTAGAGGTCGCCGGAGAAGTCGATCAGGTAGGTCTCGATGAGGACGCCGAGGTCGGAGTCGAAGGTCGGGCGGGTGCCGACGTTGACCGCCGCCGGGTGGCCGTTCGCGAAAGCCGCGTAGATACCGTGGCCGGGCGTGACGAGGCGCGGGTCGGGGACGATGTTGGCGGTCGGGAAGCCGAGCTCACGGCCGCGCCTCTCGCCGCCCACCACTTCGCCCTCGAGCATGTAGGGCACGCCGAGGCAACGGCGCGCGCCCTCCATGTCGCCGGCGGCGATCTCGGCGCGGATGCGCGAGGAGGAGACGGTCTCGCCGTCGACCTCGACCATCTTCTGGATCCGGGTCTCGAACTCCGGATGGGCGGCCAGCATCGCGGGCGTGCCGCGCGCTTTCGCCCCGAAGTGGAAGTTCTCGCCGACCGCGACGCGGCGCGCGCCCAGCTTCTCGACCAAGGCGTAGGAGATGAACTCCTCGGCGCTGCGGTGCGAGAACTCCTCGTCGAAGTGGATGACGACGAGCTCCTCGACCCCGAGGCCGTCGAGCACGTCGCGCTTCACCTCCAGCGAGTTGATCAACTTGGGCGCCTTGTCAGGGTGCAGCACCTCCAGCGGGTGCGGCTCGAAAGTGAGGACGGTGTCCATGCCCTCGATCACCGCGCGGTGGCCGAGGTGGACACCGTCGAACGTGCCGATGGCGACATCGCGGGCGCGCGGCTCCGCGTCCTCGAGACGAGTGACCTTGATCGACATCAGCTAGCGCCGTGCCTGGTGGCGTTTGCCCGGTTCTGGCGCCGCAATCGGCGCGACCAGCAAGGACGCAGACCCGAAGGACGCCCGCATTCGCCACGTCGAGCGGTCGAGGACGCCGCTGGGCGCGGCGAGGGCAAGCCAGAGAGGGTGAACGTTGCCAGGCACGGCGCTAATCATCGCAGCGCGTCGCCTACGGCAGGCACCAACTCCGCCACCTCGGCCGTGGGGACCTCCCGTCCGGCCTCCTCGACCCGGAACGGGCCGACCGCCACGCGGCGCAGATCCGAGCAGTAGGCGTCGCCCAGCGTCTCGATCAGCGTCCGCACGTAGGTCCCGGCGCTGCACTCGATCTCGTAGTGGGCCAGGCCGTCGCCGGCCGACAGCAGCTCGGCCCGGTGGACCTCGACGTCGCGCACCGGCGTCTCGATCGTCTCCCCCCGGTGGGCCTTCTTGTAGAGGCGCTCGCCGCCCACCCGCACCGCCGAGGTCATCGGCACCCGCTGGCGCACCGTCCCGGTCGGCAGCTCCAGGGACTCGGGCACGACGCCGGTCTCGGTCAGCTCGCCGTCGGGGTCGCCGGTGGTCGAGGTCCAGCCGAGCCGCGCGGTCGCCAGGTAGGTCTTCGGCAGGCCGACGAGGAAGCGCTGCAGCCGCGTCGCCGTGCCGAGCAGCACCAGCAGGAGGCCGGTGGCGAAGGGGTCGAGCGTCCCCGCGTGCCCCGCCTTCACGCCGCGCTCGCGGCGCACCGCGGCGACGACGTCGTGCGAGGTCCTCCCGGCCGGCTTGTCGAGGAGCAGCACCGCGCCGGCGGTGTCGATCTGCGCCATCGCGGTCCCGGGGTCGGCGCCTAGTCGCCGAGCTGGTCCTTGACCTCGCCGCAGAGGAAGTCGACGAGCGTCGGCAGGTCGTCGTCGGTGGAGAAGCCGGCGGCGCGTTTGTGGCCGCCTCCCCCCTGCTTGCGGGCGATCGCGGAGACATCGACGTCGCCCTCGCTGGAGCGCAGGCTCACCTTGCGGGCGGCGCGACCACGGTTGCCGAGATCGCGGATCACGGCGGCGACCTTGGTCCCTTCGATCGAGCGCAGGTGGTCGATCACACCCTCGGTCATCTCCTCCCCGGCGCCGGTCGCGGCGTAGTCCTCGGCGGTGATGTAGCTGACCACCAGGCGGTCGTCGCAGTGGCGGGCGATCCCGTCCAGCGCCCGCGCGACCAGCCGCAGCTTCTCGATCGGCACGTGCTCGTAGAGACGCCGGTAGGTGTCGTCGACGTCGACCCCGGCGTCGATCAGCTCCGCCGCCACCCGGTGGGTGTGGGCGTTGGTGTTCTCGTACATGAATTTGCCGGTGTCGGTGACCAACCCGACGTACAGCGGCATCGCCATCTCGGCGTCGATCGGGACCCCGAGCAGGTGGGCGATGTCGTAGACGATCTCGGCCGTGCAGGAGGCGCCGGGCATGACCAGGTCGACGTCGCCGAAGCGGGTGTTGTCGTGGTGGTGGTCGATGTTCAGCTTGCGCTTGCCGCCGTCGACCAGGAAGTCGACCGGCATCCGGTCGATGTTGCCGCAGTCGAGGAAGACGATGACCCGGTCGGCGACGTCCGCGGGGGCCTCGTGGAAGACCTCCTCCAGGGGCAGGAAGCGGTACTCGATCGGCAGCGGGAACTCCTTCGCGGCGAGGAACATCACCGAGTCCTTGCCGATCTTCTTCAGCAGGTGGTGCATGCCGAGCAGCGAGCCGAGCGCGTCGCCGTCGGGCCCCTCGTGGGCGGTCAGCAGGAAGCGGTCATGGGAGCTCAGCTCGGCGACCATCCGCTCGAGGTCGCTCCGCGTGGCGGGGTCGGGAGTCGCGCCGTCGGCGACGTCCTTCACCGCCGGTGTGGTGGTGAGGTCGCTCATCGCTCGGCGTCCTCCCCGCCCTCGTCGAGCAGCCGGGAGATCCGCACTCCCTTCTCGATCGTGTCGTCGTAATGGAAGGTCAAGGTAGGCGTGCGCTTCATCCGGGTCTCGGCCGCGATCCGCGATTGGATCACCCCGTGGGAGGAACGCAAGGCATCCAGCGTAGCGTCGCGCTCAGTCAAGTCGCCAAGAACGCTCACGAAGACCTTGGCGGTGCGCAGGTCGGGACTGGTCTCGACGCCGGTCACGGTGACGAATCCGAGCCTGGGATCGGCGAGTTCGGCGACGGTGGCAGCGACGATCTCCCGCATCGCCTCGTCGACCCGCCGCATGCGCGCGCCGGCCATCGCACCCTACTCGAGGGTCTGCTCGACCTGTTTGGTCTGGAAGAACTCGATCACGTCGCCCTCCTTGACGTCCGCGTAGCCCTCCAGCACGATCCCGCACTCCTGGCCCTCCTCGACCTCGGCGACGTCGTCTTTGAAGCGCCGCAGCGAGGCGAGTTTGCCGGTCCAGACCACGGTGCCCTCGCGCAGCAGGCGCACGCTGGCGGCGCGCACCGCTTTGCCCTCGGCCACCTGACAGCCGGCGATCCGCCCCACTTTCGAGGCTTTGAAGGTCTCTTTGACGACGGCCTCGCCGACCGTCTCCTCGACCTCGACCGCCTCCAGCAGGCCCTCCATCGCGTTGCGCAGGTCTTCGGTGATTTTGTAGATGACCGAGTAGGTGCGGATGTCGACGCCCTCGCGGTTGGCGGCCCGGCGCGCGTCGGCCAGCGGCCGCACGTTGAAGCCGATGATGATCGCCTCCGAGGCGGAGGCCAGCATCACGTCGGACTCGTTGATGCCACCGGTCTGCGAGTGGATGATGTTGATCGCGACCCGCTCCTGCGGCACTTTCGCGAGCTCGTCCTGGAGCGCCTCCAGCGAGCCCGCGACATCGGCCTTGAGGACGATGTCGAGCTCCTTGATGTCGCCGGCCTGGGCGCGCGCGAAGACCTCGTCGAGGCTGACCTTGCGGGCGTTGCGACGGGCGAGCGCCTCGCGCTGCAGGCGGTCGGCGCGCTCCTGGGCCTGGCGGCGGGCCTCGCGGTCGTTCTCGACCGTCTGCACGAACTCGCCCGCGTCGGCGACGCCGTCGAAGCCGAGCACCTCAACCGGCATGCCGGGGACCGCCTCGGTGACGACCTCGCCACGGAAGTCGTGCATCGCGCGGACGCGGCCCCACTGCGGCCCGGCGACCAGCGAGTCACCGACGCGGAGCGTGCCGCGGGAGACCAGCACGGTGACGACCGGGCCGCGGCCCGGGTCGAGCTGGGACTCGATCACGTTGCCCGAGGCGGGCGCGTCGGGGTTGGCCGAGAGCTCCTCCAGCTCGGTGACCAGGAGGATCGACTCGAGCAGCTCCTCCAGCCCCTGGTGGGACTTCGCCGAGACGTCACAGAAGATCACGTCGCCGCCCCATTCCTCCGGGGTGATCCCCTCCTGGGCCAGCTCGGTGCGGACCCGTTCCGGGTTGGCGCCCTCTTTGTCGATCTTGTTGACCGCGACCAGCATCGGCACGTCGGCGGCGCGGGCGTGGTCGATCGCCTCTTTGGTCTGCGGCATGACGCCGTCGTCGGCGGCGACGACCACGACCACCACGTCGGTGACCTTGGCGCCGCGGGCGCGCATCGCGGTGAACGCGGCGTGGCCGGGGGTGTCAAGGAAGGTGATCGTCTTGTCTTCGTGGTGGACCTGGTAGGCGCCGATGTGCTGGGTGATGCCGCCGGCCTCGCCCGCGGCGACCTGGGTCGAGCGGATCGCGTCCAGCAGCGAGGTCTTGCCGTGGTCGACGTGGCCCATGATCGTCACCACCG
>CALCIA010000071.1 GCA_937907435.1 uncultured Actinomycetes bacterium | reverse complement strand
CTGCGGATCTTGTGGGCGGGTTTGGCCATGACGCATTCCTTTCGTTGTGTGATTGTTGATGAATGATTTGTTTATCAGTCGTCGGTCCGGGTAGTCAAGCATCCCCGTGCGGCGCCGGGCCGATCGGGAGTCCACGCGCGTGATCGGAAAGGAGTTGGAGCGATGGCGACACACGACCAACAAACCCTGCTGCTGACCGCCGACGTCGTCGCCGCGATGCTCAACGTCTCGGAGCGCACGCTCTGGCGGCTGCTCTCGGCCGGGAAGGTCCCGCAGCCGGTGCGTTTCGGACGCAGCACCCGCTGGCGGACGGCGGAAGTCAGGGACTGGATCGAACGGGGCTGTCCGGCGTTGAGCCGATAGCCGAACGGCGAGCGCGGCCGTCGTGAGGAACCAACCGGGAGGTCCGGCCCACCGCCGGCGCGTGACGCGAGGCGGTCGAGGCAGGGAGCGTCTGGCGCGCTCCCACTCTCTGAACGTAGAATTACTGAACCGTCCCAGATCACCCGCCGGAGGCGTTGCGATGGCGTCCGTGTACAAGAGGCCCGCCGACAAGGGGAAGAAGAACAAGCCCTGGCTGATCGAATACGTCGACCACGAGGGGAAACGGGCCTACGCCAAGGGCTTCACCGACAAGGGGCTCACCGAGCAGCTGGCGGCCAAGCTCGAAAACGAGGTCATGCTCCGCAAGCGGGGGATGATCGACCCGGCGCAGGAACGGCTCCTCGCCGTCAAGCAGTCGCCCATCGCCGACGCGCTCGCCGCGTTCGAGCGCTCCCTCGACGAGACGACGCCGAAGCACCGCAAGCTGACGATGACCCGCGTCCGCCGGCTGATCGAGGCCTCCGGAACCCGGACCATCGGTGAACTGGAGGCGGAGCGGGTCGAGGACGCGCTCAAGGCGCTTCGCCGGGCCGAGGATCTGGGCAATCGGACCTACAACCACTATCTGCAGGCCGTCGACGAGTTCGGCAAGTGGCTCGTCTCCTCCAAGCGGCTGCCCACGAACCCGGTGGCCGGGATCGACCGCCTGAACGCCGAGACCGACGTGCGGCATCAACGGAGGGCGCTCACCCCGGACGAGGTCGCCCGGCTCGTCCGCGCCGCCCGCGAGTCCGGGCGCGAGGTCCAGGGGTATTCGGGCGAGCTCCGGGCTCGCGTCTACCTGACGTCGTTCTTCACCGGGCTGCGACGGCTGGAGTTGGCCAGCCTCACGCCCCGGAGCTTCCGACTGGACGACGCGCAGCCGACCCTGGTGGTCGAGGCCGCATGCTCGAAGCACCGGCGGAAGGACACCCTGCCGATGCACCCCGAGCTGGTGGCGATGGTGCGTGAGTGGATTGCCGACCTGGAGCCCGACCAGCCGCTGTTCCCCGGCCTCGCCCGTAAGAAGACCTACACGATGGTCCAGAAGGACCTGGAGCGTGCGGGCATCCCCTACGAGACGCATGAGGGCCTGGCCGACTTCCACGCCGCCGGGCGGCACAGCCACATCACGGGGCTGATGGCCTCGGGTGCCTCGATCATGGAGGCCAAGGAACTGGCCCGCCACGCCGACATCCGCCAGACCGCCAAGTACACCCACATCGGGATGAAGGACCGGGCCAAGGCGCTGGGCAACCTGGTCGCCCCGAACACGTCTGAATCCGTTGAATTGTCGGGAATGTGTCGGGATTCGGGCGGCGTCTCGGGTCAGGAGCTTTCAGCGG
>CALCIA010000070.1 GCA_937907435.1 uncultured Actinomycetes bacterium | reverse complement strand
AAGCCGATCGCCGCGGCATCGGCGCCGGCGGCCGGCGTTCGCGTCCTCGACTTCACGCGCGTGATCGCCGGGCCGGTCTGCAGTCGTTACCTCGGCGCGCTCGGGGCGGACGTGCTGCGCGTCGACTCGCCCTCGTTGCCGGACGGCGAGCCGGGTGCGCCCGGCGACACCCTGCTCGGCAAGCGCAGCGCCTTCCTCGACCTCGCCACCGAGGCCGGCGCCGAGCGCCTCGGCTCGCTCCTCGCTGACGCCGACGTCGTCCTGCTCGGCTACCGGCCGGGCGCCCTGGCGCGCTTCGGCCTCGCGCCAGAGCAGCTCGCCGCGCGTAATCCCGGCCTCGTCGTGATGGAGCTCGCGGCCTGGGGACACACCGGGCCCTGGGCCGAGCGCCGCGGCTTCGACAGCATCGTCCAGGCGGCAAGCGGCATCGCCGCCGTCGAAGCGGGCCCCGACGGCGCTCCCGGTGCGCTGCCCTGCCAGCTCCTCGACCACGGCACCGGTTACCTCGCCGCCGCCGCGGTCCTCACCGCGCTCGCCGAGCAGCGCGAGCGCGGCGGCACCCACCTCGTCCGCCTCTCGCTCGCCCGCACGGCCCACTGGCTGCTCGGCCTGGGGGAGGGTCTCGCCACCTCTGCCCGCGATGCCTCTGGGGCGGCCGCCGCCGTCCCGCCCGCGGATACCGCTGCCGCCCCGCCGCGCCGGCACGTGGACGGTCCCGCGCTCGTCGCCGCCCGGCCGCTTTGGCACGAGGACGGCGCCGCGTTCGTCGCCGGCCTCGACGACGATCCCTCGCTCGTCGCGGTCCCACCGCCCGGCTCGCTCGGCGGCGTGCCGCTCCGCTGGCGCGGGCCCGCGGGCCGCTACGGCGCCGCCGCGCCCGCCTGGCACGATCCGGCCAGTCCGATCTGATCCCGCGTGGTTCGAAATCCACGCCAGGCGTGGATTTCGAACCACGCGACGCCGGCGTCAGCCCTCGCCGAAGCCCTCGGTAACGGCGCGGACGTAGCGCGCGGCGGAGCGGCGGACGGCGTCGTGGCCGTCGGCATCGACGACACGGCCGAACCAGGCGCCGTAGATGCGGTCGAAGTCCCAGGGCTCGAGCGCCGCCGCCATCGCCTCGACCTTCGCGGCGGGGAGCGGGATGAGGTTCGGGTAGGAGCGCATGAAGCTGACCCAGCGGCGGTCGGCGACGACCTGGAGGATGTCGCCGGAGAGGAGCGCGCCGCGGCCCTCGGCGCCCGCGGGCCAGTGCAGGACGGTGCCGCCGGCGAAGTGGCCGCCGAGCCGCAGCAGCGTGAGGCCGCCGGGGAGGTCATGGCGCTCGCCGTCCCAGAACCGGATCGCGTCGTCGGGCCGCGTCACCCACTCGCGGTCGGCGGCGGGGAGGTGGATCGGCGCGTCGAAGGCGCGGCTCCAGTCGACCATCGTCGTGTAGTAGTGCGGGTGGGAGATCGCGATCGCCTCGATGCCGCCGCGCGCCCGCACCGCCTCGGCCACCTCGTCGTCGAACGGCGCCAGGCAGTCCCACAGCACGTTGCCCTCGGGGGTCTCGACCAGCAGCGCCCGCTGGCCGATCGCGAACGCCGGGGTCGACCCGATCCCGGTCAGCCCCGGCTCTTCCGCGCGGATGTCGGCCCGGTGCCCGTCCCGCAGCTCCGCGAGCGTCGTCCACGCCTGCCCGTCCCAGCCGACGTACTGGCGCTCGTCGGCGCAGATCGCGCACGCCGCGGGCGGCGCCGCCGCGGGCGGGTACTGCGCGCCGCAGGTGACGCAGATGTGCGCCGCCTGTCCGTTCTCTGACGATTCCTCCACATCTCCATCGTGCCAGAGCCCGGTGGTGGGAAAGGGGCGCCCGCCCTGGGTGCTCCCCCCGCGCTTCGGGTCGCAGGCGTTCGTCGGCGCGCTGCCGATCGGCGCGGTGGTCGGCGCGATCCTCTCCGGCTGATCGGCCGACGCGCGAGGAGGGCGAGAACGAGTCCGGCGACGAGCTTCGTGACGCGCACTCCGAGGCCTACTCGAGCTGATCGGCGAAGTCGAGGCGATGGAGGGGGGCGAGCGAGCTGATCGCCGAGCTGGACGACGCGGGCGCGACCGTGATCCTCGCCTCCTCAGCACAGCGGGACGAGCTCACCGTTACGTCGAGCTGCTCAGCGCGGGCGAACGGATCGCGGGCGCGGTCGAGGGAAGCACTCGCTCGCGGCGCTGCGCAAGGAGGGCGTCGATGCGGTCCTCGCCCTGGCCCGCCTGCGCGCACCCTGGGGCGACACGCGAGCGCACGAGCGTCCCGCACAGGCTAGGCTCGCCGCATGCGGGTGACCATGCTCGACGGGGGGCACTTCACTTCGGCTGCCGGGATCTGGCGGCGCGGGGAGGACATGGAGCGCCAGGTGCGCTACCCGATCCCTGCCTACCTGATCGAGGTGGGGGAGGAGCGGATCCTCGTCGACACCGGCCTCCATCCCGACGCGGCCGCCGACGCCCGACGCCACTACGAGGGCGCCGAGTCGATCAAGGCCTTCAAGCTCGACCAGGAGGTGGCGGTCGCCGAGCAGGTCGATCTTGGCTCGCTCACCAAGGTGGTCCTGACGCACCTGCACTTCGACCACGCCGGAGGGTCGGCGCTGCTGCCGTCCTCGCTGCCGGTCTATGTCCAACGCCGCGAATGGGAGGCGGGCGCGGACCCCGAGGCGATCGCCCACAACTTCTTCCTGCCCCGCGACTACGAGGGGCTTGCCGACCAGGTGGTCCTCGTCGAGGGCGACCACGACCTCCTCAGCGACGGCTCGGTCGAGCTGCTCTCGACCCCGGGTCACACCCCCGGTCACCAGTCGGTCCGCGTCGGCGACGAGCTGATCATCGGCGGTGACGTCACCCACTTCGCGAGCGGGCTCGACGATCATCGGCTGCCGATCTTCGGCGACGACCTCGACGTCCAGCTCGCCTCCGCCGAACGCCTGCGCGCGCTGCGCGACGCGGGCGCCGAGGTGCGCCCCGGTCACGACCCGGACGTGCTGGCGCCGGGCCCGGTGCTCGGTTAGGCCGACCGCGCCGTCAACCGGAGGGCTTCTGCGCCCACGGCCCGACCCCGCTGATCCGCTCGGTCTCGTAGCGGGCGATATAGCCGGGCCCTTTCGGCGCCGGGAACTCGTCGTCGGGTGACATGTAGACCTTGGTCAGCCGAGGAGAGGACGACCCGCGGGTCCCGTTCGATGTTGCGCAGCTTGCGGTGGTGGTGCATGTGCCCGCTGACGATCTCTCGCCGTCGAGCCCGATCCAGATCACCGTCACCTGCGGCGACCCGTCCGCGTTGATCGTGCTCAGGTGCGCGAGCGGTCCGGCCTCGATCAACTCCCGCAGCTCGCTCGGCACGGTGCCCATGGCTCAACCCTAGCCAGTCGACTTCGGTAGACATCGAGGCACGATGAGGATCGGGGTCGCGGCGGCGCTGGTCGGTGGTGAGTTGGTCGACGGCGACGTCGAGGTGATTGACGGCCGCGTCGCGGCGGTCGGCCTCGGCGCGCCGAGCGGGTCGAGGATCGCGGCGCCGGGGTTCGTCGACCTGCAGGTGAACGGCTTCGCGGGCGTCGACTTCTCGGCGCCGGGAGAGGACGGCTACGCGGTCGCCGGCGCGGCCCTCCTGGCGGGTGGAGTCACGGCCTTCCAGCCGGCGATCGTCACTGGCGAGCTCGACGCGATGCGCGCCTCGCTCGCGATGGTGCCTGCCCCGGCGGCGCATCCGGGCACCGACAGCGCCGGGCCGGGGCGCGCCCACGCGAGCGTGGCGGACCCCGTGCGCCGAGCGGGCCGGATGGATTTGTCGGCCCGCGCCGCCGCGCCCGGGCCGCGCGTCATCGGCGCGCACCTGGAGGGACCCTTCATCTCGCCTTCACGGCCCGGCGCCCACGACCCGAGCGCCATCCGCCCACCTGACCCCGCCGCACTCGACGCGCTGCTCGCGGCCGGCGCGGTGTCCCAGGTGACGCTCGCGCCCGAGCTGCCGGGGGCGCTCGAGCTCGTCGACGCCCTGGTCGCGCGCGGCGTCACCGTCTCCCTCGGTCACACCGAAGCCGACGCCGCCACCGCGCACCGTGCCTTCGACCGCGGCGCGAGCGCCGTCACCCACCTCTTCAACGCGATGCGCCGGCCGGCCCCGCGCGACCCCGGCATCGCCTTCGCCGCCCTCGGCCGCGAGGACGTCTTCGTCACCCTGATCGTCGACGGCCACCACCTCGCCGACGACACCGTCCGCACCGCCTGGCGCGCCGCCGGCGACCGCCTCGTCCTGATCAGCGACGCGGTCGCCGCCGCGGCCGCCCCCGACGGTGACTACACCCTTGGCGGCACCGTCCCGATCCACTCCGGTGGCGGCAAGGTCCGCACCGCCACCGGCGCCCTCGCCGGCTCGACCCTCACGATGCTCGCCGCCGTCCGCAACTGCCACGCCCTCGGCATCCCCCTCGCCGCCGCCCTCCGCGCCGCCACCGAAGCACCCGCCCGCATGGCCCGCCGCCCCGACCTCGGCCACCTCGCCCCCGGCGCCCCCGCCGACCTGGTCATCCTCGACGACTCCCTCGAGCTGCACAGCGTGCTCGTTGCGGGCAGTCAAGTGGCCTGATCGTCGCCAAGGGGGAGAGATTCCGGCGCCCAGGCCTTGGTGACCTACCATGGCAATCGGAATCCGCATGTCCCAGCTGACGGAAATCGAGCTCATCTTCGAGCCGCAGGAGGAGGGTGGCTACAGCGTGTACGCGCCGGAGCTGCCCGGCCTGCACACGCAGGGCGAGGACATGGATGACGCGCTCGCGAACGCTCACGAGGCGGTCGCGCTTTACGTCGACGGGCTCCGCGAAGACGGCGAGCCGCTTGACCGGGGCATCGTCCGTCGCAGGATCAAGCTGCCGTCGTGAACCCACACCAACCGGTGGTCTCCGGACGGCGCCTGATCAAGGCGCTCGAAGCCGACGGCTGGCGAGTCGTCCGGCAGCGCGGCAGCCACGCGCGGCTGCGAAAGACCGAGGCGCGCTCGGCCTTGGTCATCCCGGTCCACCGCGAACTGAAGAAAGGGACGCTGGCTCGAATCCTGCGTGAGGCGAACCTCGACGCCGACGATCTGCGGCGCCTCCTCGGCCGCTGACCCGCTGCTTGGCCGGCCGGCCGGCATGATGTCGAGGGTGAGTTACTTTCCGGCGGGCGAGTCGATGGCCAGGCGGGTGCATGGGGAGCGGTCGGTGGGGCTGCTCTACGGGCAGCGGGCGCTGTTGATCGGGGCGCTCGAACCGTTGACCTACACGGGGACGATGCTGAGCACGAAGGCCGGGGACTGGCCGTTCAAGCGCCTGGTGCGGACGGCGAAGGCGCAGGAGACGATCTTCCTCGGCACCAAGGAGGAGGCCGACCGGATCCTCGCGCGCGTGCACCATCAGCACCTGCGGGTGGAGGGGACGCTGCCGGAGGCCGCCGGGGCGCACGCGGCCGGCGCCGCGTACTCGGCGTTCGACCCGGAGCTGATGCTCTGGACGCTGGCCGTGATCGCCGATTCCGGGCGGGCGATGTACGAGGCGATGGTGCGGCCGCTGTCGGCCGCCGAGCGCGAGGCGCTGTGGCAGGACTACCGGCGCTTCGGCGAGCTCTTCGGGATGCCGCTCGACGCGGCCCCCGCCACGTACCCCGAGTTCGCCGCCTGGTTCGCGGAGAAACTCGCCTCGCCCGACCTCTACGCGACCCCGCACGCGCTCGCCTTCGCGCCGGTCGTCGCCTTCGAGCACCCCGTGCCTCGCGGCGCCCGCCTCAACCTCGCCGCCCAGAACCTGATCATCAAGGGCACGCTGCCGCCGCGCGTGCGCGAGATCTTCGACATTCCCTGGGGCGCCCGCGAGGAGCTCGCCTTCCGGGCGCTCACCCTGGCCCACCGCCAGGCCCACCACCTGATGCCGCACGCCGTGCGCCGCGGCCGCAACGACCGCTTCTTCGACGTCGTCGCCACCGGCGAGCGCCTCCGCGGAGGAACCCCGACGCCGGAGCTCGGCGCCGGGGTCTCCTGACACGCCCTCCCTAGGGCCCGGTGAAGGTCCCCGAATAACAGGGACCGCCACCGCAATCGTCGCTGTGGAGGATTGCGCCGTCGAAGAAGTCGGAGACGAGCTGCTGCTCGGCCGCGGTGGCCCGCGGCAGCCCGTGCGGATCTTCGCCGACGCGGTTCGGGAGGTTTTCGTAAGGGGGCGGTTCGGTGCCGATCGTGGCGGTCGGCTGGGCCGGATTCGGGCGCACCGGCCCGCCGTCCCAGTAGTAGGCCGCCGAGCCCGTGTACGGATAACGGGTGATCGTCGGCACGTTCCAGAGCACTTCGGTGTTCGGCCAGCGGCCCGGGAAGAGCACCGGCCGGTGCGCCGCCGCGCCGATCGTCCGCGCCTCGACATCGGCCTGGTAATCGGTCACCTGGTGGTCGCCGAAAGCGATGTCGAGGAGGACCTGATGCGGCGGCGTGCCCGGCAGCGGGTTCGAGGTCATGCGGCTCGCGTAGCCGTCCGGCTCGCCCCGGTCCCAGAGCATCTGCATCAGGTCGAGGATCAGCGGCCGCGCCGTTTCGTCCGGGTAGTAGCCGTAGAGGACCTGCGCGAATTCGTCGAAGTCGACCGACCTCGGCAGCAGCACCGAGTAGTTCATCGCCGGCACGCCGAGTGAGGCGCGGGTGAAGTCCGGCGACACCGCGGTCAGCGCCCCGCCCATGATCCCGCCCTGGCTGTTGCCGTTGTAGAAGAGCTCGTGCGTGTTCAGCACGGAAGGCGTGAGCAAGGTGCCGTCCTGGTGGAAGGCGGCGGCGGTGGTGAAGCCGCTCGGGCTGATCATCGCCCGGCCGAGGAAGAGCTCGTCGAGCAGGCCCTGCTGCAGCCGGTCGGGGATCGCCGGGAAGTTGGAGACGTTTTCGAGCGCCGCGACGGTCGAGCCGAGGTCGGATTCCGACATCCCGATCTCGTCGGTCGCGCACTGGACGATGTCGTGGATCTGTGACAGTTCGCGCTGGGGGCTGGAGCCGACCTCCGAGGCCGTGCCGAAGAGTCCGTGGCCGTAGAGCGAGGGACGCGCCGACCCGCCCGGGCCGGTGACCGCCGCCTCAGGGACGATGCAGTCGAAGTTCGCCGTCCAGGTGCCGTTCTGGGTCGGTTCCTGGTTCGCGTTCAGCTGCATCAGGCCGCCCGGGCCGCAGTTCGGGAAGAGGTAGCAGGGGACCTCGAACGTCCCTTTCACGCGGCGCGCGATCTGCCCGGGATTCGGCTCGCTTTCGACACTCGTCACGGTGAAGCTGGGCGAGGCGCCCTGCGGGATCCCGTCGGCGAGGTTGGTGTCGCCGAGCTGGGCGAAGGCGGCGTTTCGCATCGAGAGCTCCCGCCCGGTGGTGTTCTGGGTGCCGGCGACGGTGAAGTCCCAGGCCAGGTAGAGGTCGTGGCGGTCGATCCCCGCCTGCTTCAGCGTCCAGAAGATCCGTTCGAAGCGGGGGCGCTGGGCGTTGATCTCGGGCTGTTCGGAGGCGACCCTGTCGCGGTAGTACTGGAAGGCGATCGGCGCTTCGATTTCTTCGCCGGCGGCGTTGCGGAGGTTGCGCAGGGCGACGACGTAACGGTGGCCGGGGGTGAAGTTGACCGCCGGGTGGATCTCGAGGACCGCTTTCGAGGGGTCGGCGGCGGTCGAGTCGATCTCGGTCCAGATCGGCCAGCGCCGGCCGGTCTGGGCGTCGACGACGACGACCGGCGCGTCCGGTTCAGCGTAGCCGGCGAGGTGGTTGATCGGCGTCGCGCCGGTGGCGGCGACGTCCGCGGTGGTCTCGATCCCCGGCACCTTCAGCAGGATCACCGAGCCGGGGCTGAACCCGTCGGCTTCGTTGTAGGGCGCGGATTCGATGTGCCGGCCGAGCACGTTGGCCGGCATCCCCGCGTCCTTGAAGTCGACCCGGCGGCCGGTGGCGCCGGAGGGATCGGCGACGGTGTAGTAGTCGTCGGGGAAGGGCAGCATGCAGAGTTCGTTGCCGGGGTCGGCGATGAAGTCGCAGTTTTCGGCTTCGCTCATGTCGATCGGCGGCAGTTTTTCCGGCAGCGGGTGCCCGCCGCCGCCCCCGCCGTTCCCGCCGCCGTGGTGGTGATGGCCGTGGTGGTGCCTATGGCCGTGATCGTGACCCCAGCCCTGATGGTGATCCCAGCCCTGATGGTGGTCGCGGTCACCGTGGTGCGAACCGGCGAGCGCCGTCCCGGCCAGGCACAGCGCCGCGACCATGCAGGCCAGCGCGGCGCCGAAGGTGAAGCGACTCCTCACCACATTCCTCCTCTGGTTCCCTCAGACCGGACCACCATACGTCCGCCCGGCGCGCCCGCGCAAGGCCAGGAAAAGGAGGAGAAGGCGCCCGCGTCGGGCGCCCCGCGGGCCTACTTGCCGAAGAGGTCGCAGACCGCTTCGGTCTGCACCTGGCGCAGCTGGGCCAGCAGCTTGCCCTTCGGCGCCGGGATGTTCAGCGACGTCGTCACCGCGGCGCTGCCGTCGGCGGTCGCGGCGGCGAACTGCGTGTAGCCGGGGAAGTTGCCGGTGTGGCCGTAGACCGTGCCGCACTTCGTCTGGTAGCGGAAGAGCGCCAGGCCGGCCGAGTTCTTGCCCGGCCCGGGCGGGCTCGATTCGCCGCCCTTCCACCAGCGCATCTGCTGTTCCTGCTCGGCCTTGTCGAAGAACTGGAGCCCGAGGTCGGCGCGGATGAAGGCGTTCAGGTTCTGCGGGGTGGAGATGATCGCGCCCGAGGCCCACGCGCCCGAGGGGTTGAGGAATTCGGACACATCCTGCGGTTCTGCCCCCGGCTGCGTGATGTAACCGTGGATGAAGGGCGACGGAATCTTGATCTTCGTCGGCAGCGAGGTCTGGGTCAGTTTCGCCGGCCCGAGGACAATCTTCTGCAACTCGTTCGTGTAGCTCTGCTTGGTCACCGCTTCGACCATCAGCCCGACGATGATGTTGTCGGTGTTCGAGTACTCGTACTTGGTGTCGGGCTTGAAGTTGAGCGGTTCCTTTTCGACCCAGCTGATCACGGTCGTCGGCGACACATATGCGCGCGGCTTCGTTTCCGCCTGCTTTTCGAAGGCTTCCGACTTCGTGTAGTCGGGCACGCCGCTGGTGTGGTTCAGCAGCTCGCGCAGCGTCACCTTGCCCCACGCCTTCGGCAGCGTCGGCAGCACCGCTTCGATCGTGTCGTCGAGGCTCAGCTGCCCGGACCGCACCAGGTTGAGGGCGATGGCGCCGCTGAAGGCCTTGGCGACGCTGGCGATCCGCATGTGGTCGGTGGCGCGCGGTGCCGCCTTCTTCGTCACGTCGGCGCGGCCGGTGCTGAGCGTCGTCAGCTTGCCGTCGCGATACAGCGTCGCGATCGCCCCCGGAGGCCCACCCGGCGCCGCGACCAGCTTTTCGAGCCCCTTCAGGACCTTGGCATCGGTCGTCTTCGCCGCCGCGGTCCCCACGCTGAGCGCGAGGGCGAGGCAGGCGACGGTGGCAAGGACACTGAGTGAGCGGACGAGGCGCATCGGCGCATCCTACGCGGGGCGCGGTCGTCTGGACAGGGGGCTTAGGTCCCCTGTCGGGGCGGGGCGGGGGTGTCGGGGGCTCCTCATGGGGGTCCTGGCAGGCTGTGACCCCCATGAGGAGCCCAGGACGCGAGGCCTTCGTGGGAGAGGCGTCTCAGGGACGTTGCGAAGTCGGACTTACGTGAGGGGTCTCGCACCGGGAGGGAGGGACCGAGCGGTCAGAAATCTCCCGTGGTTCGAAATGGTCGTATGGCGACCATTTCGAACCACGCGGGGACCGGCCGGGAGTCGGCGTGGTTGGAAATCCGCGTATGGCGCGGGTTTCCAACCACGGTAGGCCGGTCGGGGGTACGCGGTGTTCGAGATCCGCCGTATGGGCGGATAAGGAACACGGGAGATTCCTGACCGTTCGAGAACCGGCCGCCGGCGCCCGTCGGGGGCGTCCCGGCGCGCTCCCGACGCACTCCCGTGACGCTCCCGCGCGCCTCCCTCCATGCCTTTCATACCCGCCACTCTCGCCACGGCCACAGCCTGCCCGGGCCGTGGCGAGAGTGGCGCGTCCCCTACCCGGGCGCCAGCCTGCGGGGTCCCGTCCCTCCGGCCCCCGAAGGTGACGGGCCGAAAACCCGTCAGATAGTCCGGTTTTCGGCCCGTCAACATCCGGGGGCCGACTCCCGGACCCCCGGCACACCGCCCGACTAGCTCTCGATCTCCACCGGCTGCAGCTCGTCCGCGGGCTCGAAGCCGAGGATCTTGCCGTAGAAGTAGAGCTCGGCTTCGAGGCAGCGGATCTCGGTCTCCGACTTGCGGAAGCCGTGTTGCTCGCCCTCGAAGGCGAGGTAGGCGTGGGGGATGCCGTTGGCGGCCATCGCGGCAACCATCGTTTCGGCTTGGTTGGGCGGGACGATCTCGTCCTCGAGGCCCTGGAAGAGGATGACCGGGGAGCTGAGGCGCTCGACGAAGTGGATCGGGGAGCGCTCGCGGTAGAGGTCGGCGCGCTCCGGATAGGGGCCGATCAGGCCGTCGAGGTAACGGGACTCGAACTTGTGGGTGTCGCGGGCGAGCGCCTCGGCGTCGGCGACGCCGTAGTAGCTCGCGCCCGCCGCGAACTCGTCGTGGAAGACGAGGGCGCAGAGCGTCGCGTAGCCGCCCGCCGAGCCACCGCGGATCGCCAGCCGCGCGCCGTCGACCTCACCGGTCTCGGCGAGGAAGCGCGCTGCGGCGACGCAGTCCTCGGTGTCGACGACCCCCCAGGTGCCCTGCAGCTTGTCGCGGTAGGCGCGGCCGAAGCCGCTCGACCCGCGGTAGTTGACGTCGACGACGCCGAAGCCGCGGCTGGTCCAGAAGATGAATTCGTCGTCGAGGGAGGGGGTGACGTGCGAGGTCGGGCCGCCGTGGCTGACCACGATCAGCGGCGGCCGTTCGTCCTCGGGCCCGGTGAAGTCGGGGTTGGTCGGCGGGTAGTAGAAGGCGTGCGCGGTGTCGCCGTCGCCGGTGGGGTAGGCGATCGCGCGCGGCTCGGGGACCAGCGTCTGGTCAACCGTCTCGTCGGATGACGTGCGCACGGTCTCCACCTCCCCGGAGGCGACGTCGACGACGACCACCTCGGGCTGCTTCGCCGGCGTCGCCGCCGCGAACGCCACCTTGCCGCCCCGCGCCGAGATCGACGGCGCGCCGAAGGCGGTGAACGGCAGGCCGAGATCCCGCACCGCACCGCCGCCGGTGTCGAGCGCCGCCAACCGTTCGGTCGCGTCCTCGGTGCGGATCACGACGATCGTCCCGTCCTCGAGCTCGGCGTGCGTCTGCATCGTGAAGAGCCACTGCGGGTGGCCGAGGTCGGCGCGCTCCGCGGTCAGCTGCTCCAGCGCCGGCAGGTCCTCGGCCGCGTCCGGCGCGCCGAGGTCGGTGATCGTGCGGTAGAGGTTCCACCAGCCGTCGCGGTCGGAGACGAACCGCAGCCGGTCCCGCGCGTCCCAGGACGGGGCGAAGACGGCCTCCTTCGGCCCGCCCGCCAGCGGCCGCGCCGCGCCCGGATCGCGCACCGGCGTCACCCACAGCTCGGTGCCGTCCCAGGGCATGTTGGGGTGGTCCCAGCAGACGAAGGAGAGCCAGAGCCCGTCCGGGGACACCCGCGGCGAGGAGTAGAAGTCGCGCCCCGCGGCGACCACCTGCGGCGGCCTCGACCCGTCGAGGGACATCGACACCACCTGATTCTCCGGTTCGCCACCGCCCTCGTCGTGGACCTCGCGCACGCAGAAGAGCGTCGCCCCGTCCGGGTGGAGCTCGAAGTCCGCATAGCGCAGCCCTGCCGGCTGCTCCGGGTCCGGCGTGATCGCGACCGGCTCGCCGCCCGGCTCCAGCCGGTAGGCGCGCTGGTCGGTGAAGTCGACGTAGACGACGAGCTCCGGCCCGAGCAGCTTCCAGGCGCCGCCGCCGTACTCGTGCACGCGGGTGCGGACGTTCGCCCCGGCCGGCGTCACCTCTTCGGGCTCGCCGCCCGCCGGGCGCCGCATCAGCGCGCTGCGCCCGCCCTCGGCCGGCCGCCCCTCGGCCCACCAGACGGCCCCGTCGGCGGCGATCGTCGCCCCGCCCAGCCGCCGCCCGCCGCGCGCCACGTCGGCGGGCGCGATCGGCGAGCGCCACGACCCGTAGGGGGCGACCTCCGCCAAGCTCAGACGACCTCCTCGCCGGGCGGCTGGGCGGCCGCGCCGTCGCGGTCGGGGTCGGGACCGCCGCTCCCACCGGCCGCCGCCGCGACCTCGCGCAGCGCGCCGGTGTCGACGTCGAAGACGAAGCCGCGCACCGCGTCGCGGTGGGCGATGAAGGGGGAGCGGCGCACCCGCTCGATCGACTGGCGCACGTCCGCCTCGACGTCGGCGAAGGACTCGATCGCGAAGGCCGGGGCCACGCCCGTCGCCTCCTGGAGCTCCGCCCGGAAGGCGTCGTCGGTGACCGTCGTCATGCCGCACTGGTCGTGGTGGATCAGCATCACCTCGCGCGTCCCCAGCTTGTGCTGGGACAGCGCCAGCGAGCGGATCATGTCGTCGGTGACGACGCCCCCCGCGTTGCGCAGCACGTGCGCCTCGCCGGGCCCCAGGCCGAGCACCTGCTCGACGTTGATCCGGCAGTCCATGCAGGTCACGACCGCCACCGCGCGGGTCGGCTTGCCGGGGACGCTCGCGGTGCCGGCTCCACCGCTCTCGGTCGCGGCGCGGTTCGCGCCGACCAGTTCGTCTATCACGCTCATGCGATTGACCCTACCGGGAGCGTGCCGCCCGACGGACGGCGGATTAGGCGCCCCGGGGCCGGGTATCTAGGCGGCGAACCACCGCACCCAAGGAGGGAACATGGGGACCGACGGCGCCACCACCAAGACCTACAGCAAGGGCATCCTGAGCAGCGACAACAAGGAGGAGCGGGAGAAGATCGTCGCCCTCCTGACCAAGGCCTACTGGATGGAGATCGAGACGGTGATCAACTACCTCACCACCTCGACCAACGTCGACGGCATCCGCGCCCAGGAGATCCGCGAGTCGCTCGCCGAAGACGTGCAGGAGGAGCTCGGCCACGCGCAGCAGTTCGCCGAGCGGATCAAGGAGCTCTACGGCATCGTCCCCGGGTCCGAGGACTTCTCGCCGGAGCAGCACTTCCTGCAGCCGCCCGAGCACCAGACCGACCTCGTGCACGTGATCCGCGGCGTGATCGAGGCCGAGACCGGCGCGATCGAGCACTACACCCGGATCATCGAGGAGACCGACGGGGTCGACCACGTCACCCAGGACATGGTGATCGCGATCCTCAAAGACGAGCAGGGCCACCGCCGCCTCTTCGAGGGCTTCCTGCGCGAATACGAAGCCGACGGCAAAGCCTGAGCGGTGCGGCCGGCCGGCATGATCGGCCGGGATGAGCGACGAGCGCGAGCGGCTGGCGCCGGAGGTCTTCCGGCTGCCGGTCGAGAAAATCCGTGACGCCTACTACTCGGACACCTACTTCGCGCTGACCAAGGAGCTGCTCGAGGCCGACGGTGAGCGGCCCCAGGTGACGATGCAGGTCTTCGCCAAGCGGCAGGGGCTCCTGGGCGGGATCGACGAGGCGATCGCGGTGCTGCGGCTCTGCTCGGGGCGGCGCCGTGCCGACGGGACCTGGGAGGACGGCTGGCCCGCGCTGCGGGTGAGCGCGCTCCACGAGGGCGACCCGGTCGAGCCGTGGGAGACGGTGATGACGATCGCGGGCGACTACAGCCTCTTCGCCCACCTGGAGACGGTGTACCTGGGGACCCTGGCGCGCCGCTCGCTGGTGATGAGCAACGTGCGGCGGGTGGTCGACGCGGCCGGCGGCAAGTCGGTGCTCTTCTTCCCCGCCCGCCACGACCACTGGCTGGTGCAGACCGGCGACGGCTGGGCGGCGCACGTGGCCGGGGCGATCGGCGTCTCCACCGACGCCAACGCGTCGTGGTGGGGCGGCCGCGGCACCGGCACGATCCCGCATGCCTTGATCGCCGTCTACGGCGGCGACACGGTGGCCGCCGCGCGCGACTACGCCGCCCGCTTCGCCGCCCACTCCAACGTCATCTGCCTGGTCGACTTCCACAACGACTCGGTGGGGGAGGCGGTGAAGGTCGCCGACGCGCTCGGCACCGACCTCTGGGGCGTGCGCCTCGACACCTCCGAGAAGCTGGTCGACGTGGCGCTTGCCGACCGTCCCGACGCCGACCAGCTGCGCGGGGTGACGCCGGAGCTCGCCCGCGCGGTCCGCGACGGCCTCGACGCGGCCGGCCACCAGCGGGTGAAGATCGTCGTCTCCGGCGGCTTCAACGCGGAGAAGATCGAACGCTTCGAGTCCCTCGGCGCCCCGGTCGACTCCTACGGCGTCGGCTCCTCCCTGATCCGCGGCAACTTCGACTTCACCGCCGACGTGGTGGACCTCGATGGGCGTCCGGCGGGCAAGGTCGGCCGCGAGCTACGCCCGAACCCGCGCCTGCGGCCCGTCACGTAGATTCCGCGCCGTGCCCGACCCCACGGTCCGCGGCGCGGGCGGCCGTCCGAGGTGGTGGGTGCGGGTGTCCTGGGCTCCTCATGGGGGTCCTGGCAGGCTGTGACCCCCATGAGGAGCCCAGGACGTGAGGGGTTCGTGGGAAAGCCGGTACAGGGACGTGAGGAAGTCGGACTTCCGTGAGGATCGGGTCGGGGAGCCTCCACACCTCGGCCGGATCCGTGACGAAGATG
>CALCIA010000069.1 GCA_937907435.1 uncultured Actinomycetes bacterium | reverse complement strand
TGGAAACCCGCGCCATACGCGGATTTCCAACCGGGGAGATCCCTGACCGTTCGGGGACCGGCCCTCGGTGCCCGTCGTGGGCGTCCCGTCACGGATCCGTGCCACACCCGGCGCACTCCCGTGACGCTTCCGCGCGCTTCCCTCCACGCTTTTCATACCCGCCCCTCTCGCCACGGCCACAGCCTGCCCGGGCCGTGGCGAGAGGGGCGGGTCCTGACCGGGCGACAGCTTGCGGGGCATGAGCCCTCCCGGGGCGCCCGCCTGCGGGTCCCCATCCCTTCCGGCCCCCGTCCGCCCCACGCTCACTCGTACGTGAGGGCCTTCAGCGGGTCCAGGTGGGCGGCGCGGCGGGCGGGGATGATGGCGGCGAGGACGCCGATCAGGATGCCGAGGGCGGCGATGGTGGCGAGGATGCCGGTCGGGATCTCCAGGTTGAGGCCGAGGAGGGTGCTTTCGCGGATCGAGAGGATCCAGACGACGCCGACCAGGAGGCCGAGGGCGATGCCGACCAGGCTGCCGGCGATCGAGATGAGGAGGCTCTCGGCGAGCATCGTGCGGCGGATGCGCCAGCGGGAGCCGCCGAGGGCGCGGAGGACGCCGATCTCACGGGTGCGCTCCAGGACCGCCATCGAGAGGGTGTTGACGATGCCGAGGAGGCCGACGATCACGGCGATGCCGACGATCGCGTTGAAGAAGGAGAACTGCTGGTTCACGGCGTCTTCGTACTGCTGCTTGACCTGGGCGTTGGAGACGGCTTCGAAGCCCGGATAACGGCGTTCGAGGAGCGCGGCGACCTGGCGGTCGAGCGCCGGGCGCAGGCCGGGCGAGGCGGCGGTGACGGCGAGGATCGAGTCCGAGCCGATGCCGTAGGCCCGCTTCATCGTCGCCAGCGAGACCGTCACCAGGTTGCCGCTGCCTTCGAGCGTGTCGACGGTCGCCACGACCGGCGCGCGGACGACGCCGCCGGCGCCGCGCAGGACGACCGTGTCGCCGACCGCGAGGCCGTTGTCGTCGGCGAGTCCCTTGCCCAGCACGGCACCGCCGGCGGCGAGGCCGGCCATCGCCCGGGCGGTGGTCGCGCCTTCGTATTCGGTGCGGTCGACGCGCGGCCACCGGCGCGGGTCGACGGCGGTGAGGAGCCCCGGTTCGCCGCCGACCGGCAGGTGGCGCATGTAGACGATGCGCTCGGGGGTGACGGTGCCGGCCGCGGGCAGCTTCGCGATCTCGCCGCGCAGTGCCGGCGCGATGGCGCTCGTCGGCGGCCCGTAGCTGCTGTAGCCGAGCGGCTGCACGGTCAGGTCGCGGGCGAAGTGGGCGTCGAGCTCGGCGGAGATCGTGCCGAGGAAGCTGGCGCTCATGGTCGAGTTCACGACCACGACGGAGAGGGTGACGACGAGCGCGGCGGCGGTGGCCGAGGTGCGCAGTGGGTTCATCCGCAGCGAGTCGGACGCGAGCCGCCCCTCCGAGGGCATCAGCGCCCGCACCGGCCGGGCGAGCAGGTCGATCAGCGGCATCACCAGGAACGGCGCCAGCAGCACCATGCCGACGAACATCGTCAGGGTCGAGCCGATGCCGACCACCGCGGCGGTCGTCGTGCCGCTCGCGTTGCTGAACCAGAAGAGGCCGCCGATCGCCATCCCGGGGAGGAAGAGGGCGAGGCCGAGGAGGGCGCGCCGCCGGCCCGGCCGCCGCTCCGTCCGCAGCGCGCCGGTCAGCGCCAGCACCGGGGCGACGCGGCCCGCCCGCAGCGAGGGGTAGAGCGCCCCCGCCGTCGTCGCCAGCAGACCGACCGCGACCGAGGCGACGACGGCGCCCGCGGTCACGTCCAGGGAGGCGATCGGCAGGCCGAAGAAGCTCCGCATCGCCGCCGCCAGCAGTTCGGCGAGGCCGAGCCCGAGCAGCAGGCCGAGGGCGCAGCCGGGGATCGCCAGCGCCAGCGCTTCGCCCAGCACCGAGCCCGCGATCCGGCGCCGCGAGCCGCCGAGCGCGCGCAGCGTGCCGAGCTCGCGGATCCGCTGCAGCACCGTCATGTTGAAGGAGTTGAGGATCAGGAAGGCGCTGACGAAGATCGCCATGCCGGAGAAGAAGTAGAGGACGATGTCGAGGCTCGCCATCGCTTCGTTGACTTCTTCGCCCTTCGCCGCCAGCGTGTCGACTTCGACCCCCGGGCCGACGGCGGCGCGGATGCGCCGCGCCAGCGCTTCGTCGGCGACGCCGCCCGCGGCGATCACGCTGACTTCGTCCCAGCCGGTCGGTTTGCCGGTCATCCGGCGGACCGAGCCGAGTGGCGCCGCCGCCATCCCGTAGCCGCCGAGGTCGAGTGAGGAGTTGAAGCGGAAGACGCCGGCGACGAGGAGGCTCGCCCGTCCCGACGGGGTGGCGAGGCGGATGCGGTCGCCCGGCGCGAGGCCGTGGGCGTTCGCCCAGGACTGCTCGAGCTGGATCTGGCCGGGGCCGCGCGCCTTGCGGCCGGCGACGATCTCGCTGCCGCTCGGGTCCGGTCCGCGCAGGTTCTGCCCGGCGACGAAGAGGGTGGAGGAGGAGCCGCTCTGTGCCTTGCCTTCGTCGCCGATCACGCGGAAGATCCCCATCACGCGGCCGACCGCGGCGTCGACCCCGTCGACTTCCCGCACCTCGGTGAGCGTCCGCTGCGGCACCTGGCCGACCGCGGAGCGGCCGGTGACGACGACGCTGGTGTTGCCGTAGATCGCGTCGAAGAGGCGGTCGAAGCTGGAGTGGATCGTCGCCACCAGGACGAGGACGCCGAACGCCATGCCGACGCCGAGGACGATCCCCGCCATGGTCAGCCCCGAGCGCAGCGGCCGGGCGCGCAGCGAGCGGGCGCCGAGCCCGGCGAAGCCGCGCAGGCGGGCGCCCTCGGGGCGGGCGGCGCTCATGCGGCGGCCCGCGCGGGCCCCCCACCCGCCTCGATGTCGCGGAAGGCGTCGATGACCTTCGCCGTGTCGCCGCCCTCGACCTCGCCCGCGATCTCGCCGTCGCGCAGGAAGACGACCCGGTCGGCGAGCGCCGCGGCGCCGGGGTCGTGGGTGACCATGACGACGGTCTGGCCTTCGTCGACGACCGCGCGCAGCAGGCGCATTACGGTGTTGCCGGCCTTCGAGTCGAGGTTGCCGGTCGGCTCGTCGGCGAGGACGAGGCGCGGGTGACGCAGGAGGGCGCGGGCGATCGCGACCCGCTGCTGCTCGCCGCCGGAGAGCTCGGTGGGGAGGTGGGCGGCGCGGCCGCCGAGCCCGACGCGGCCGAGCAGCGAGTCGACCCGGGCGGCGTAGCGGGCCGGCCGCTCGCCGTTGACGAGCGCGGGCAGCAGCACGTTCTCCGCCGCGCTCAAGGTCGGCAGCAGGTTGAAGAACTGGAAGACGAAGCCGAAGACCTCGCCGCGCAGGTGGGTCAGCTCGCGGTCGGAGAGGTCGTCGTAGCGGCGGCCGTCGATCGAGACCGAGCCGGAGTCGGGCCGGTCGAGCGCGCCGAGGATGTGGAGCAGCGTGCTCTTGCCGGAGCCGGAGGGTCCCATGATCGCGACCATCCCCCCCTCCGCGACGGTGAGGCTGACGCCGCGCAGCGCCTGCACCGCCGTGGCGGCGCTGCCGAAGGAGCGCTCGAGGTCGCGCGCCTCCAGCAGCGGGGCGCCGGAGCCGTCGTGTCGGGGGTCGCCGGCGGCCATGGGGGCTACTTCTCCCTGCCCGCGGCGAGCTCCCAGATCCCGGGCCGGGGCGGCAGCAGGCGGACCAGCAGCAGCGTGACCACGGTGGCGCCGAAGTAGCCGAAGAGCTGGGCGACCGATTCGAATTCGCCGACCATCTCCTGGCCGAAGATCAGCAGCGCGAAGGTGACCAGCGAGACGCCGAGCGAGGCGACGAGGATCGGCTTGCGGCGCCCCGGCAGGAACTCGCCCGCGGCGATGCTGGCGAGGAAGCCGAGGAAGGCGAGCGCCTCGACGATGCCGAGGATCGTCCAGGCGGCGTCGAGGCCGGGGAAGGAGTCGACGAAGGAGCCCGCGTAGCCTTTCGCCAGCCCGGCCGGCATCGCCCCGCCGTCGTCGATCAGCTTCTCCTTGGCCGAGTAGTACCAGAGGAAGCCGAAGCCCATGTAGATCGCCGCGACGACGGCCCAGTAGGCGATCGTCTCGATCGAGGTCGAGGCGGCGCTCTCCGGCTTCGCCTCGGCGTCCTCGCCGCGGACGGTGAGGAGGTGACGGATGTGGACGGCGTTGGTGGACATGCGCTTCCTTTCCGGCGCCGGGCGCGGTCAGGCCGCCGCCAGCGGTGCGCCGACGGGGCTCGGACAGATGAGGACGGGACAGGGGGCCTCGAGGGCGAGTTCACCGGCGACGCTCTTGTGGAGGAGCCGGCCGACGTGGCCGCGCACCTGGGTGCCGACGACCAGCAGGTCGACGCCGAGGCTTGCCGCCTTGACCAGCTCGGGGACGGCGAAGCCGCGCAGGAGGACCGGCTCGGCGCGCACCTCGTCGGGGAGGGCCGCGGTCGTCCGCTGGAGCTTGGCGCGGCGCGCCTCCAGTTCGCTCGGCGCGGCGGGGTGGGGCGTGAGCGGCGCGTCGGGGGCGATCGGCACCACCTTCGGGACGACGGTGTAGACGCGGAGCGCCGCGCCGTTGCGCCGGGCCAGGTCGGTGGCGAAGTCGAGCGCGCCGCGCGCCGCGGGCGAGCCGTCGTAGGCGACCCCGACGACGCGCATGCCGACGTCCTCGGCGTCGCCGTCCAGCGGCTGCCAGACGGACTCGCCGTCGGCGCGGGTGCCGAAGCCCGGCGGCGCCACGGCGATCGCGCAGGCCACGCCGCCGAGCAGGTGCTCCATCGTCGTCCCCGGGACGATGCGGCCGAGCGGCCCGCGGTGGGTCGCGCCGAGGACGACGAGCTCGGCGCCCTGCTCGCGCGCCGTGGCGGCGAGCGGCTCGCCCTCGGCGGCGGTGACGATGCGCAGCTCGGCGTCGCGCGCCTTGGCCAGGATGCGTCCCAGGGCCAGGGCGTCGCGGCCGCGCTCGGTGTCGAGGTAGCCGACGACCACGTTGCCGCGCATCTCAGGCCCCTTCCTCGTGCGGGACGACGAGGACCGCGCAGGGCGCGACGTCGATCAGGTGGCCGGTGACCGACCCGAGCAGCAGCCGGTCGAGTGGCTTGCGGGTGCCGGCGACGAGGATGTCGACGTCGCGCTCGCAGGCGTCGGCGATCGCCTCGGCGATCGACTTGTCGGCGCGGCGCCAGCCGGGGTCGACGCACTCGCCGTCGGCCTCGATCGTCGGCGCGACCGTCTTCAGCGCCGCCGCCAGCACGGCGGAGGCGTTGGTCAGCGGCGAGTACTCCTCGCCGCGCTCGACCCCGGCGACGACCGGGTCTTCGGCGACGATCAGGTGCAGGGAGGCGCCGGTGTCGCGGCAGAGCGCTTCGGCGCGGCGCAGGGCGGTGTGCGATTCGGTCGTGCCGTCGTAGGCGACGCCGACCTTGGCGAGCCGCGGCCGGCGTTCACGGCCCGCGTAGCCGCGCGGCGCGACGACCACCTCGCAGGGGGCGTGATGGAGGACGTGGTGGGCGACGCTGCCGAGCAGGGCGCGCCCGACCGGACCGCGGTGGGGCGAGCCGACGACCAGGGTCCCGGCGTCTTCGCGCTCGGCGAGCCCGACCAGCCCGAGGCTCGGCGCGGCCACCCCGGGGATCTTCTCGGCGACCAGGCGCCGGCTGCTCGTCCCCGTCAGGTCATGCGCCAGCGCGACCGCGTCGTCGCCGCCCGGGCTGCCGTCGGAGCCGACCACGATCGGCCCGGTCTCGTAGTGCGGGGTGCTCGCCGCGGCGGCGCGCTTGTTCTCGGTGGTGGGCATCGTCCCTTCCTCTCGCTTGCCGAATTGCTCCTCCTGGCGAATCTAGGAGCGCGCGCCCGGCCCGCCATCCGGGTTTCACCGCAGCCTCGCCGCGGCGTGCGGCGGATATGGGCCGATCGCCCCAACGTGTGGGGATGGGGCCTCGCAAGCTGTCGCCCGGAAGGGTTCAGGCCCCGCAAGCTGGCGCCCGGAAGGGTCCAGGCCCCGCAAGCTGTCGCCCGGACAACGGACGCGCCCCTCTCGCCACGGCCCGGGCAGGCTGTGGCCGTGGCGAGAGGG
>CALCIA010000068.1 GCA_937907435.1 uncultured Actinomycetes bacterium | reverse complement strand
CGACAGCCGAGCGCTGGTCGACTACGTGGCCTGAGCCGTGGAACTACTCATCTAGGCGTCGCAGTGCGACCGCAGCATCAGCACCGGGACCTTGGCCTTGTGCAGGACCTTCTCGGAGACCGAGCCCAGCAAGGCGCGGTGGACGCGGCTGTGGCCGTGGGACCCCATCACGAGCAGGTCGTACTGGTCCTCGGCGACGACCCGGAGGATCGTCATCGCGATGTCGCCGTGCTCGAGGCGGGTGGTGACGCCGATGTCGTTGGGGATCTCGCGCAGGGCTTCGCGGATGATCTCGTCGTGGGACTCGTCGGTCTCCGGCGGCGGCGCGACGCCCGGGCCGACCGGGGTCGGCTGGTGGGGGACGACGGAGAGCAGGGTCAGCTTGGCGTTCTGGTCGCGGGCCAGGGTGACCGCGTGGCGCAGCGCCGTCTGCGAGTCAGCCGACCCGTCGAGCGCGACCAGAATGTGGTGGTAGATGCTCACACGCCCTCGCCTCGAACTTTGTCATTGCCTGATGACAACTCTCCCCCAACGGTACACGGCTCGTCCCCTGGACTCCCTCCGCCCGCACTGTAATGCTCCGGCGCCGCTCTGGAATGCGTCGTTTACAGGCGATTACTCAACACGCTTGCGGAAATCAAAACCGGTGTTATGCTGCGCGGCGAGTCGAGCAATCAGGGAACTCGATGCGGCTCTGTTCGGGGAAACTGAGGGTGCGGTTCGCATAGCCAGCACCAGTGCCTTAATCGGTTAAAGGACCGGACTTGTAAGCCGGTGATCCGGGTTCGAGCCCCGGCTGGTGCATTCCACAAATCGGAATCGTCCGGGGGACGGGGCTATGGCAGAGGATCTTTTCGACAGCATCGACGGGGTGGCGGCCGGGGAGTCCGTCGCCGCGCCCTGGGCGGCGCGCTCGCCGTACGGCCCGGAGGACGGGCGCGACCTGATGCTGGTGGCGCGGGTCCGCGACTGGTCCGAGGACGCCGCCTCGCGCGCGGCGCTCGAGCGGATCGCCGCGGACCCGGCGATCGACTCGATCGCCGAGCACGCGGGCGGCGTCGACGTCCGCCTCGCCGACGACTGGATCGAGGCGCGCGGCGAGGCGCTGGCGCCCGGCGCCGATCCCGACGCCAACCGCGACCTCGCCGCCGGCGAGCGTTACGCCGTCTACTTCTGGGGCGCCAACACGACCAAGGCGCTCCACGTCGGCCACCTCCGCAACCTGGCGCTCGGCAACGCGCTCGCCGCCGGGCTGCGGGCCGGCGGCGCCCGGGTGGAGAACCGCAGCCTGATCTGCGACGTCGGCCGCAGCATGGGCGAGGCGATGGCGGGGGTCGTCGCCTCCGGCCGCGCCGACGACGACCTCGACGCCGAGAGCGGCAGCGGCGAGAAGTCCGACCACTTCGTCGGCCTCTGCTACTCCGACTACGTGAAGGCCGGGCGCAACGACCTCGGCGACGACGGCGCCGAAGACTCGGTCGCCCGCGAGTCGGCGCTCTACGACGACAAGGCCGACGAGCTGATGATGCGTGTCCTGGCCGGGGACCAGCGGGCGCTCGAACTGTGGTCGAAGACGCGCGCCTGGGTGATCTCCGGCCAGCGCAAGACGCTCTCGCGCCTCGGCGTCCCCTTCGACAAGGTGATCTTCGAGTCCGACTTCCTCCCCGAGGTCGCCGAGCTCGCCAACCTCGGCCTGCGAGAAGGGACGCTGCGCCGCCGCGAGGACGGCATGGTCATCTACCCGACCGCCCGCGAGGAGCTGGAAGAGATGCCGCTGGTGCGCCGCGACGGGCTGCCGACCCAGCACATGCGGGCGCTCGCCTACTGGGCGGCGGCGCCGGAGCTCGACGACTGCACCTCGCTGCAGGTCTGCGGCACCGAGTGGGTCGCCCACGTCACCTGCCGGCGGCAGCTGCTCGACGCCCTGGCGAGCGCCCGGCCCAACGGCCACCCGAACCCGGTCGCCAACGGCAACGGCCGCGGCGGTCCCCCTACCCACGACGTCTTCCACGGGATGGTCGCGCGGGCGAACGAGGCGGTCAGCTCCTCGAAGGAGGGCGCGCTGCTGATCGACGACCTGGTCGAGTGGGCGGAGGACCGGCTCCTCGCCGACCCGGAGCTGGCGGCGGTCCGCGCGGCGCACCCCCAGCCCGATCGGATCGCGGCGCGGCTCGTGCTCGCCTGGTTCCTGCTGCAGCCGACCCCGAAGCGGGTCGAGTTCGAGCCCGAGCTCCTCTTCCAGCCGAAGCGGAGCCTGGGTTGGGACATCGTCCGCGCCCAGGCGCGCAGCCGCGTCCCCGCTCTGGTCGGGGGTGACGGGGGCATGCTCGGCGAGGGCGCCGCCGACCCCGACTATCGCTTCGCCGTCGTCCAGTCAGAGCTCTTCCGCCGTCATCTCCGTAGCCTCGTCGCCGACCTCGACCCGCTGCCGCTGGCCCGGTACCTCTCGCACTTCTCGCGCTGGTACGCGGCCGAGGAGCGCTCGCCGCGGGTCGACGCGGTCGCCCAGGCGGTGCTCGACGAGGGCGTCCGCGGCCTCGGACTGGAGGCGGCGTGATGCGCACCCTGCTCGTCGACAACCACGACTCCTACACCTACAACGTCTTCCACCTGCTGGCGGCGGCCTCGGGGGAGGAGCCGGTGGTGGTCAACAACGACGCGGTCAGCTGGCGCGTGCTCTCGCGGTCGAAGTTCGACGCCTTCGTTCTCTCCCCGGGCCCGGGGCGGCCGGAACGCTGGCACGACTTCGGCGTCTGCCGGGACATCCTCCGCTACAGCGAGGTGCCGGTGCTGGGGATCTGCCTCGGCCACCAGGGGATCGGCAACCTGCTCGACGGCGACGTCGCGGGCGCGCCGCAGCCGATGCACGGGCGGCTCAGCCACGTGCGCCACCGCGGCAGCGGGATCTTCGCCGGCGTCCCGCAGGACTTCTCCGTCGTCCGTTATCACTCGCTGGCGATCACCGGCCCGGTCGGCCCCGAAGGCCACGTCGTCGCCTGGGCCGACGACGGCGTCGTGATGGGCGTCGAGCACGACTCGCGGCCGATGTGGGGTGTCCAGTTCCACCCCGAGTCGATCGCCACCGAGTTCGGCGACCGCATCGCCCGCAACTTCTTCGAGCTCGCCGACCGCTCCGCGAGCGCCACGAACTTCATCCCAAAGTCCCAGTCCCGGCCCGCTCCCGCGCGTCGTTCCCAGGGCTCCGGTGGTCGACGGGCCGAAAACTCAACCCAGTCTGGAGTTTTCGGCCCACCAACCGGGGTGGCGCGCGGGAGTGAGGTCCGGAAGGGCCGCGGGGAGGAGTCCGGGTGGACGGTGCTGTCGCGGACGCTGGAGGGGGCGGCACCGACCGAGCACCTCTACGAACGCCTCTTCGCCGACGCCGCAGCCTCCTTCTGGCTCGACTCCGCCGACGCGCCGACCTGGCTCGCCCAGTGCTCATATATGGGGACGAGCGCGGGTCCCGGCGAGCGCCACCTCTCCTACGACGTCGACGCCGCGACGACCACGATCCGCACGCCCGCCGGTGAGGAGCAACGGCACGGCTCGATCTTCGACCTGCTCGACGGCGAGCTGAAGGGCCTCCGCGCCGAGGCGCCGATCGGCGTCGACCGCGGGCTGATGGGTGGCTACGTCGGCTATCTCGGCTACGAGCTGAAGGCCGACTGCGGCGCGACCAACGTCCACAGCTCCGACCTGCCCGACGCGGCGCTGATGCTCGCCAACCGCGTCGTCGCCGTCGACCACGCCCGCGCCCGCACCCACGTCTTCGCCCTCGTAAGGGCCGATGTTGATGGGCCGAAAACTAAACATATAGGCGAGTTTTCGGCCCATCAACATGGGGAGGTAGCTGCGGAACGGGCTGCGGCTACCGCCTGGCTCGAATCGACCACCCGCCTCGCCGCCGCGGCGATCTGCGATCCGCCGAGGCCCCGGCCCCTGGACCCGCCCGCCGACCCCGGCGGCCACGTCACGTTCCGCTGTGGTCGCGGGCGGGCCCAGTACCTCGCCGACATCGAACGCTCGCAGGCCGAACTGGCGGCGGGGGAGTCCTACGAGGTCTGCCTGACCGACCAGATCTCGACCGACGCGAGCCCCGACCCGTTCGCGCTCTACCGTCGCCTGCGGCGCTCGAATCCGGCGCCGTTCGCCGCCTTCCTGCGCTTCGGCGACACCGCGATCGTCAGCTCCTCGCCGGAGCGCTTCCTCTCGGTCGGCCGCGACGGCGCGGTGCAGGCGCGCCCGATCAAGGGGACGATCTCGCGCGCCGCGGATCCGGCCGAGGACGCCGCCCGCAAGGCCGAGCTCGCCGCCGACGAGAAGACTCGCGCCGAGCACCTGATGATCGTCGACCTGCTGCGCAACGACCTCGGCCGGGTCAGTGAGATCGACTCGGTCCGCGTCCCCGACCTGATGGTGGTCGAGCCCTACGCGACCGTCCACCAGGTCGTCTCGACCGTGACCGGGCAGCTGGAAGCGCGCCGCTCGCCGGTCGAGTGCGTGCGCAACTGCTTCCCCGGCGGCTCGATGACCGGCGCCCCGAAGGAGCGCACGATGGAGATCATCGACGAGCTCGAGGACGAGGCGCGCGGCGTCTACTCCGGCGCGATCGGCTATTTCGGCGTCGACGGCGCGGTCGACCTCTCGATCGTGATCCGCACGATCGTCATCCGCCCGGGCCGCACCACGATCGGCGCCGGCGGCGCGATCGTCATGCAGTCGGACCCCGAGGAGGAGTTCGACGAGATCCTGCTGAAGGCGCGCGCCCCGATGGCGGCGATCGCCCGCACCGTGACCGGGCGCTCCGACGAGGGGGCCTGGGACGTCGAGCTGGAGCCGAGCGCGAGGAGTGCGGGGCCGGCATGAACCACGCGGCGACGGAGAGCCCGGTCATGGCGCCGGGGGAGATCGGCTGGGAGGTCCGGCCCGCTCGTACCGATGACGTACCGGCGGTGGCCGCCGCGGTGGCGGCGCTGCTGCAGGAGCTCGGCGGCACGCCGCCGGCCCGCGAGGCGATCGAGGCCGAGGCCAGCGCCCACATTGAGGACCCGTCCCTAGGCATCGTCCTCGTCGCCGCCACCTCCGGGTCGAGTTCGCAGAAATCCGCGCTATCCGCGGATTTCTGCGAACTCGCCGGGGAGGGGGGCGGGAGGCTCATCGGGGTGCTGACCGCGAGCTGGGCGCGGGCGATCCAGGTCGCGGGACGGTTGCTGACGATCGAGGTGCTCTGGACCGAGCGCGGGTGGCGCGACCGGGGCATCGGCGCGGCGTTGGTCGAGGCGCTTGCCGCCGCGGCCGCCGCCGAGGGCGCGGGGCGGGTCGAGGTCGGCCTCCCGCGCGAGAGCTTCCCCGCCCTGCGCGCCACCGAGCGCTTCTACCTCGCCAACGGCTTCGAACGCCTCGGCCCGCGGATGCGGAGGGCGGTGTGAGGCGCGCGCCGAGGATGGTGACGGCGGGAGCCGCGGGTTTCGGGTGCGCTCGGCCGTGGGATCGCGAGGCGGCGCCGTGAGCGAGCTGGTGATGGTCGAGCAGCGGACCAACGGGCTCGACACGAGCTCGGTCTGGATCCGCGAAGGCGACGCACGGCTCGAGGGGCGCGACTCCGACGCGCGCCTCGCCGCGCTGGCGCTCGGGCTGCGGCGTCACTTCGGCGTCCGCGCGGTCGACGCGGCGGCCGGGGACGAGGAGGTCGAGCGGGCACTTGCCGCCCTGCACGGTCCCGGCCACCTCGCCGCGCTCGACGCCGCGGGGGAGGAGCCGACGGTGCTGCCGGACCTGGCGCCGCCCGGCCTCGAGCCCGACATCCCGGTCAACGCGGCGCTCGTCGCCGCCGCCCGCGAGGCGGTCCGCACCGCGCTCTCGGCCGCCAACCGCCTGGTCGCCGGCGACCGTTACGCCTACGCCGTCTGCCGCCCGCCCGGCCACCACGCCGGTCCCGACTTCATCGGCGGCTACTGCTACCTGAACAACGCGGCGGCTGCCGTCCAGGCCCTGCGCGAAGGCGGCTTCGCCCCGGTCGGCGTCCTCGACCTCGACCTCCACTACCCGAACGGCACCTCGGAGCTGGTCGAGCGAATGGGCGGCGAGGCGACCCTCCACTCGCTGCACGCGGCGCCGGTCACCAACGTCGCCGCCGGCACCGCGCTGCCGCGCGCGCCGCGCGAACGCGCCCACGCCTTCGCCGCCGCCCCGGACCCGGTCGCCTACCTGGCCGAGGTCGAGGCCTCGCTGACCGAGCTCGCGGCCGGCTCCGCCGCGCTGGTCGTCTCGCTCGGCTACGACACCGTCGACGGCGACCCGCACGGCAGCTGGCACTTCGGCCCCGAGGTCTTCGCCGGGATCGGCCGCCTGCTGGCCGCCACCGGGCTGCCGGTCTGCGTCGTCCAGGAGGGCGGCTACTCGCTCGACGCGCTGGCGCCGTGCAGCCACGCCTTCGCCGCCGGGCTCCTCGGGGAGGACCCGGTATGAACGCCGCCGGGGAGCGCCGGCTGACCCCCGCCGAGCAGGCGGTCGCCGCCGGCCTGGCGCCCTTCCGCGCGCGCCTCGACGAGATCGACTCCCAGCTCGTCGACCTGCTCGGCGAGCGGTTCCAGATCTGCCGCGAAGTCGCCGTCCACAAGTCCCAGAACGCGATCGAGATGATGCAGCCGGGCCGGGTCGAGATCGTCCGCGCCCGTTACCTCCAGCACGGCGCCGAGGTCGACCTCCCCGGCGATTTCACCGCGAGCTTCTTCGACCTGATGATCGACGCCACCTGCCGCGCCGAGGACGAGCTGATGGAGCGCCTGGCGGCGGGCGGGGAGGGAGCGTCTGCATTTACCCCCGCTGAGGAGGGGCAGATGCAGACGCAGTCGCCGGGGGGCGCCGCGTGAGCCTGCCGCCCGGGCCGCGGCTGCCGCGGGCCCTGCAGGCGCTCGGCTGGACGCGGCGCTCGCTGCCTTGGCTGGAGCGCTGCCGGGCGTGCTACGGCGACGCCTTCACGCTGCGCATCCGCCACTGGGGGGACTGGGTGGTGCTTGCCGACGAGGCCGACGTCAAGACCGTCTTCACCGCCGGCGACAAGGTCGGCGTCGCGCTCGCCAACCCGCTGCTCGGCCCGGTCCTGGGACCACGGTCGGTGATGCTCTCCGAAGAACCCGAGCACATGCGCCGGCGCCGCGTCGTCCTGCCCGGCTTCCACGGCGAGGCGATCGCCAACGACGCCGAGACGATCGGCGAGGTCACCCGCCGGGAGATCGCCGCCTGGCCGGAAGGGGAGCCGTTCGCGCTCTGGCCGCGGATGCAGCGGATCACGCTCGAGGTGGTGATGCGCGCGGTCTTCGGCCCCGGCGCCGACGATCCCCGCCTCGACGACCTGCGCCACCGCCTCACCGTGCTGACCGAGTACCTCAACCGCCCGAGCAGCCTCGCGGCGCTGACGATCCTCGGTCCCGAGTGGGTGCGCCGCAGCCACGGCTACCGCGCCGCGATGCGGCCGGTCGAGGACGCGGCCCTCGCCGAGGTGCGCCGCCGCCGCTCCGAGCCCGTCCCCGCGCGCCCCGACATCGTCTCCATGTTGATCGCCGCCCGCCGCGAGGACGGCTCGCCGCTCGGCGAGGGGGAGCTGCGCGACGAACTCCTCACCCTGCTCACCGACGGGCCGACCTCGACCTCCCTCGCCTGGACCTTCGAGCGCCTGCTGCGCAACCCGGAGACGCTCGCCCGCGCCCGCCGGGCCAGCACCGCGGACGGCTCCGGCGACGACGCCTACCTCGACGCGGTCGTCAAGGAGACGCTGCGGATGCGCCCGCCGGTGCCGGTCGTCGTCCGCACCCTGCGCGAGCCGATGTGGATCGCCGGCCGTGATCTCCCGACCGGCACCGTCGTCGCCCCCTGCATCCACCTCCTGCACCGCGACCCGCGCCACTACCCCGAGCCGCTGCGCTTCCGCCCCGAGCGCTTCCTCGAGCGGCCCGCCGGGACCTACACCTGGATCCCCTTCGGCGGCGGCGTGCGCCGCTGCCTCGCCGCCAGTTACGCGCAGCTCGAGATGAAGCGGGTGCTGCGCGAGGTGCTGGCGGCGGTCGACCTGCGGCCGGTGGACGGCCGCGACGAGCGTGTCCGCAAAGCAGCGATCTCCTTCAGTCCGGGAGAGAAGGGGTTGGTGATGGTGGGATGAGCGGTAGCGGCAGGGGTGAGCACGAGGAGGTCAGCGACCTCCTGATCGTCGGGGCGGGGGCGAAGGCGGCGGCGATCGCCGCCAAGGTCGACGCGATGAACGGGCTCGGGCTGGCCGAGCTGACCGTCACGATCGTCGAGAAAACCCAGCCCGCCGCGTCGTGGCTGGGGCTGAACGGGATGACCTCGGGCGAGGAGCCGCTCGCGGTGCCGCCGATCAAGGACGTCGGCTTCCCCTACCGCAGCTCCCGCCAGTTCCCCCGCGTCGGCGACGAGCTCGACGCCGCGCTCCTGCCGCTGAGCTGGCAGCGCCACGCGATCGAACGCGGCGAGTACGCGCCGTGGGTCAACTCCGGCGCGCCGCCGATCCTCCACCGCGATTACGGGACCTACCTCGGCTGGGTGCTGGAGCGGGCGATCGAGGGCGTGACGATGCTGAGCGGCCGCGTGGTCGCGGTCGCGCTCGACCCCGCGCGCGAGCACTGGGTGATCGACGTCGAGAGCGACGGGGGCGAGCCGCGCCGGCTCCGCGGGCGGGCGCTGCTCCTCACCGGCCCCGGGGTCCACCGCGCCTTCCCGCACGACCCGGCGGCCGAGCCGCGCGTCCTGCACTGCGACTCGCGCCGCGGCGAGTTCGCGCGCCTGCCCGCCGACCGCGAGGTCGACGTGGCGATCGTCGGCGGCGGCGAGAGCGCCCTCTCGGCGCTGGTCTTCCTGCGCGCGATGCGCCCGCAGGCGAAGATCACCGTCTACACGCCGATGCTGCCGCTCTCCCGCGGCGAGAGCTTCCTCGAGAACCGCGTCTTCGCCGACCCCGACGACGTCGGCTGGGAGCACCTCGACGCCGAGACGCGCCGGGACTTCGTCAAGCACTGCGACCGCGGCGTCTTCGACGCGGGGGTGATCGCGCGGCTGGCGGGGGAGCAGCGCTGCGGCTTCGAGCTCGGCCGCGCCGTCCACGTCAACGCGGCGCGGGGCGGGGAGGAGGTCGAGCTCGAACTGGAGACCGCGGCGGGCCCGACGATCGCCCACCACGAGTACGTCGTCAACTGCACCGGCTTCGACCTGCTGGCCCAACTGCGCGGCCTCTTCGCCGAGCCCGTGCGCGCCGACCTCGAGGCGCGGATCGGGCCGATCTGGGACCGGCCGCGGGGGACCGAGCTGCGCTTCGGCCGCTCGCTCGCGCTCGAGGGCATGGAGCCGCGCCTCCACATCCCCGGCCTCGCGGGCCTCAGCCAGGGCCCCGGCTTCGCCAACCTCGGCAGCCTCGGGCTGCTCGCCAACCGCGTCCTCGCGCCGCTCGTCCCGGCCCTGACCAGGGCGAAGCGGGGCGCCGCGGTGGCGGCCCTGACGCTCCTCGTCATCGCCCTGCTGGCGGGCTGCGGCGGGGGAGGCTCGACGACGAGCGCCTCGGCACCGTCCGGCTCGGAAGGAGGAAGCGCCTCGGGCTCCGCCGGGAGCGAAGCCGCCTACCCCGGGATGGACCTCGCCAACTCGCGCTTCGCCGCCGGGCCGATCGACCGCGCCTCGACGGAAAAGCTGAAGCTCGCCTGGAAGCTGCCGAGCGAAACGCAGAGCACCTACGGCGCCTACTCGGCCTCGCCGGTCGTCTCCGGCGGCGTCGTCTACATGCAGGACCTCGATTCGAACGTACAGGCGGTCGACCTCGAATCCGGCGAACTCCTCTGGGAAACGAAGATGGAATCGCCCGACCAGGGGCCGAACGGCGTCGCCGTCGACGAAGGGATGGTCTTCGGCGCGACCGCGACGGAAGCGTTCGCGCTCGACGCCGAAACCGGCGAAGAACTGTGGTCGACCGAACTGACCACGGTGCCGAAGGAAGCGATCGACATGCCGCCGGGCGTCCACGACGGCCTCGTTTACGTCTCGACCGTGCCGACCGACGTCACCAGCGCCTACAACGGCGGCATCGCCGGCGTCCTCTGGGCGCTCGACGCGAAGACCGGCGCGAAAAAGTGGAGCTTCGACACGGCGCCGAAGGGCCTCTGGTCCAAGCAGCACAAGACGATCAACGCGGGCGGCGGCCTCTGGTACGCGCCGTCCTTCGACGAAGAAGGCGGCATGTACATCGGGACCGGCAACCCGGTGCCGTTCCCCGGCGCCGAAGGCCTGCCCTGGGGCAAGAGCCGCCCCGGTCCCAACCTCTACACGAACTCGCTGGTGAAGCTGAACGCGAAGACCGGCAAGCTCGAGTGGGCGCACCAGGTCACGCCCCACGACGTCTACGACTGGGACTTCCAGGACCCGCCGATCCTCGTCCACGCGGGCGGCAAGGAGCTGGCGATCGGCGCCGGCAAGTCCGGCCAGGTGGTCGCGGTCGACGCGCGGAGCGGCAAGGTGGTCTGGCAGACCCCGGTCGGCAAGCACAACGGCCACGACGATGACGGCCTGCTGGCGATGCGCGGCGAATTCTCGAAGCTGCCGAAGCAGGCGACGGTCTACCCGGGCCTCCTCGGCGGCGTGATCGCGCCGATGGCCGCCTCGAAGACGACCCTCTTCGTGCCGGTGGTGAACCACCCGCTGACCGTCGAAAACGGCGAAACGATCGGCGAAGGCGAAGAAATGAGCGGCGAAATGGTCGCACTCGACCTCGCCACCGGCAAGCAGAAGTGGAGCCAGGCCTACGAAGGGCCGGCGTTCGGGGCGCCGGTCGCGGTCAACGACATGGTCTTCTTCGCGACCTTCGAAGGCACTCTGCACGGGCTCGACGCGAGCAACGGCGGCGAAGTGTGGTCGGCGTCCTTGCCCGCCGGATCGAACTCGGGCGTGACCGCCTCCGGCGACAGCCTGATCCTCGGCGCCGGCATCGCGGTCGCCGAAGGCCAGGTGCCCGCGCTGGTCGCCTACCGGCTCGGCGGCTGAGCTAGCGGCTCGGCGGCTGTGCGACGCGGAGGCCGCGCAGCCGTCGCAGGACGCGTTCGAGCCACCCGCCGAGGAGGTCGGCGAGGCGATCGATGCGCTCGCGCGCCGGGCGGGCGAAGAGGAGGAGGGCGGCGGCGCAGCCGAGCGCCGCGCCCGCGAGCACGTCGCTCGGGTAGTGGACGCCGATCGCGACCCGGCCGACCGAGAGCACCGCGGCGGCGATCAGGGCCACCGTCCCCCAGCGGCGGTTGCGCAGCCAGATCGCCATCGCCACCGCGAACGCCCCGGTGGCGTGGTCGCTCGGGAATCCCGGGTCGGCGGCGTGGCCGCTGAAGAGGTGGACGCCGTGCGGGTCGGCGACGAAGGGCCGGGCGCGGTCGACCACGTCCGAGATCACCTTCCCCACCGCGAGCGCCAGCCCGGCGCTCAGCCCTGCGGCCACCGCGGCCCGCCGCCAGGGGCGCAGGCGCTCGCCGTTGGCGAAGAGGAAGACGAGGACGAGGGTCGCGACGAAGAGCGCCTCGGAGATGTTGACGTAGAAGAGCAACGGGTCCTCCACCGCGTCGTGGTGGTAGAGGAAGTTGTTCAGGGTGTGAAGGATGCTCCAATCCATGGGCACGCGAACGTAACGGCATTGTTAAAAGGCCAGATGAGAGCCAGATGAACCCGCCCGCGACGCGGTGGTACGCTCGCCCGCATGTCACCGGTCGGTGACAAGACCACCGCCGCCCGCCGCCCGCACGATGCCGAGGCCTCGCGCCGCGCCCTGCTCGAGGCCGCCCGCGAGGTCTTCGAGGCGGTCGGCTACGACCGCGCGACGACGCGGGAGATCGGCGAGCGCGCCGGGGTCGATCCGGCGCTGATCGCGCGCTACTTCGACTCCAAGGAAGGGCTCTTCATCGCCGCGATCGCGGCCGGCTCGGCGGAGGAGGAAGGGATCGACTTCGCGCCGCGCGCGCTGGTCGCCTTCCTGCTCGAGCGCTGGGACGAGCGCGGCCACAGCCCGATCAGCCGCGCTCTCGCCAGCCCGACCCTGACGCCCGGCGCGCGCGAGCAGATCAGCGCCGTGGTCGGCGACCGCGTCCTCCTCGGCCTGGCCGCCGAGCTGCGCGCCCGTGGCGCCGCCGAGGCCGAGCTGCGGGCCGAGCTGCTCGTCGCCCTTGCCGTCGGCGTCGCCGTCACCCGCGCCAACGGCACCCTGGAGACACTTGCCGCGACGCCGCGCGAGGACGTCCTGGCGACGCTCGCCCCGCTCCTCGACGCGCTGGAGTCCTGAGGGCGTGGCGGCGAAGCGCAGCTCCGGCATCCTCCTCTACCGCAGCCGCGAGGACGGCGCGACCGAGTTCCTGCTGATCCACCCGGGCGGCCCCTACTGGACCAAGCGCGACGACGGCGCCTGGTCGATCCCCAAGGGCGGGATCGAGGCCGAGGAGGACTCGCGCGAGGCGGCGCTGCGGGAGCTCGACGAGGAGCTCGGCTCCGGCGCCCCGGACCTCGAGCCGGCCGAGCTGATCGACCTCGGCTCGATCCGCCAGCGGGCCGGCAAAGTCGTCGACGCCTGGGCGGCCGAGGGCGATTTCGACCCGGACGAGCTCGACAGCAACACATTCGAGATGGAGTGGCCGCCGAAGAGCGGTCGCGAGGTCGAGTTCCCCGAGGTCGACCGCGCCGACTGGTTCGAGCTTGACGCCGCCCGCCGCAAGCTGCTTCCGGCGCAGGGCGAGTTCCTCGATCGGTTGCTGGAGCATTTGGGGCGCACGGTGGCGAGGTAGGGCACGGCGGGGGTGCGTAGCCCCGGCGGCCGTCCGAGATGGCGGGTGCGGGTGTCCTGGGCTCCTCATGGGGGTCCTG
>CALCIA010000067.1 GCA_937907435.1 uncultured Actinomycetes bacterium | reverse complement strand
TGACTCCCGTCACGGATCCGTGCCACTCCCGACGCACTCCCGTGACGCTCCCGCGAGGATCCCTCCACACCTTCCGCACACCCGCCCCTCTCGCCACGGCCACAGCCTGCCCGGGCCGTGGCGAGAGGGGCGGGTCCCTCCCCGGGCGCCAGCTTGCGGGTCCCCGTCCCTTCCCCTCCCCGGGCAACAGCCAGCAAGGGCCGCATCCCTACCCCGCGCGCCTGGGGCGGGGCGTAATCACCCGGGTCAACCCGTCTAGCCGACGAGGTCCCGCAGCGCCCCGTCGATCTCCGGGAACTTGAACCCGTAGCCGAGCTCCTCGGTCCGCTTCGGCAGCACCCGCTGCCCGCCCTGCGCCACCTTGCCGAACTCGCGCCCGAATTTGACCTCGACCGCGAGGCCCGGGATCGGCAGCACGGCCGGTCGTCCCAGGGCACGTCCCAGCGCCTTCGACCACTCCTTGTTGGTGACCGGGTTCGGTGCCGTGCCGTTCACCACGCCGCTCACCGACTCGGTGTCGAGGGCCCACATCAGGACCCCGAGCTCGTCGGCAAGGTGGATCCACGGCAGCCACTGCCTGCCGCCCGCCAGCGGCCCGCCGAGCCCGAGCTTGAAGGGCAGGAGGAGCTCGCCGAGGAGGCCGCCGCCCGCGTCCATCACCTGGCCGGTGCGGATGATCGCCAGGCGCACGCCCGCCGCCTCGACCTCGTGCGCCGCCTTCTCCCACTCGACGCAGACTTCGCAGTCGAAGCCCTCGCCCGGCGCGCTCGACTCGTCGAGGATCTCGTCGCCACGGTCGCCGTAGTAGCCGACCGCCGATTGGCTCACCAGCACCTTCGGTTTCGCCGCCAGCCCCTCGATCGTCCCCACCAGGTTGTGGGTGGCGACTTTGCGCGAGTCCATGATCTTGCGCTTCGCGTCGTCGGTCCAGCGCTGGTCGATCCGCTCGCCGACCAGGTTGACGACCCCGTCGACTCCCTCGAAGGCGGCCTCGGCCGGGCGTTCGAGCGTCGGCTCCCAGGCGTGCCAGGTCACCTGCGGCCGCGCCGCCCTCGCCTTCTCGGGGCTGCGGGTGAGGCCGACGACCTCGTCGCCGCGCCGCAGAAGCTCGTCACAGAGCGCCTTGCCGATCCTGCCGCTGGCGCCCGTGACGAGGGCTCGCATCAGGTCGTCTCGACTGGGGTGAAGGTTCCGGTCTCTTCGCTGCGGCGGGCGAGGCCGTCGCGCTGGGCCTCCGCGATGACCGCCTCGGCGACTTTCGGGGCGACGTCGCGGTTGAAGACGCTGGGAATGATGTAGTCCTCGGCGAGGTCGTCCTCGGCGACGGCCGCGGCGATGCCCTGCGCGGCGGCGAGCTTCATCGCCTCGGTGATCTGCGGCGCGCCCGCGTCGAGGGCGCCGCGGAAGATGCCGGGGAAGGCGAGGACGTTGTTGATCTGGTTCGGGTAGTCGGAGCGCCCGGTGGCCATGATCCGCACGTGCGGGGCGGCGTCCTCGGGCATCACCTCTGGGGTCGGGTTGGCCATCGCGAAGACGATCGCGTCGTCGTTCATCTTGGCCAGCGAGTCGGCCTGGATGATGCCGGGGCCGGAGACGCCGATGAAGAGGTCCATGCCCTCGATCACGTCGTCGGGCTGCCCGTGGATGTGCTCCGGGTTGGAGTTCTCCGCGTACCAGCGCTTGGTCGAGTTCATCTCGCCGGAGGCGTAATCCTCGCGCGCGGTCGAGAGCGCGCCCTTGCGGTCGGCGCCGACGACGTGGGTGATGCCCGCCGCGAGCATCATTTTCGTCACCGCGACGCCCGCCGCGCCGAGGCCGACGACGAGGACGCGGAGGTCCTCGATCGGCTTGTCGACGATCTTCAGCGCGTTGAAGAGCGCCGCCATCGTCACCACCGCGGTGCCGTGCTGGTCGTCGTGGAAGATCGGGATGTCGAGGTTTTCCTTCAGCCGCTCCTCGATCTCGAAGCAGCGCGGGGCGGAGATGTCCTCGAGGTTGACGCCGCCGAAGGTGGGCGCCATCAGTTCGACCGAGCGGATGATCTCCTCGGTGTCCTGGCTGTCGAGGCAGATCGGGAAGGCGTCCACCTCGGCGAACTCTTTGAAGAGCATGCACTTGCCCTCCATCACCGGCATCGCCGCCTCCGGGCCGATGTTGCCGAGCCCCAGCACCGCCGAGCCGTCGGAGACGACCGCCACGGTGTTCTTCTTGATCGTGTACTCGAAGGCTTTGGCGCGGTCGGCGTGGATGTCCATGCAGACGCGGGCGACGCCGGGCGTGTAGGCCATCGACAGGTCGTCGCGCGTTTTCACCGGATACTTGTTGTGCATGTCGATCTTGCCGCCGCGGTGCATCTGCATCGTGCGGTCGACGTAGTCGAGTACCCGCGCTCCCCGCGTCGAACCGATCGCCCGCAGGATCCGCTCCCAGTGGTCGCGATCCGACGCGTCGATCGTGAACTCGCGCACCCGCTTGCCCTCCGTCCCGGCGCCCGGAACGAGGTCGACGCCCTGCAGCTGTCCGCCCGCCTCGGCGATCGCCGCCGTCAATTTCCCGAGCGGCTCCTGCCGCGCATCGAGCTCGACACGGATGGTGACGCTGTATTGCGCGCTGACTGGCATGGCGGGAATCGAATCAGATTCCGAGATCGGGACGATTAAGGGGGGAGAGATTTGCCTCCGTGGCGCCTTACCGTCGGTATGCGACGGGAAAGCGCCACGGGCGGACGGCGGGTTGCGGCAATCGCAAGCCGACAGCACGGTGTGGTGACGGTTTCGCAACTGAGGGAGTCGGGGTTCGACGAGGCTGCCGTGCGACGTCGGGTGGCGTCAGGGCAGTTGCACCGAGTCTTCCGAGGGGTCTACGCAGTCGGTCATCGGAGCCTCAGTTGGCGGGGCCGGTGGTTGGCGGCGGTCTTGGCAGCCGGGGATGGGGCCGTGCTGAGTCATACGAGCGCTGTCGCGTTGTGGCAGTTCTTGAGGCCCATGCCCGGGCCGATTCACGTGACGGTGAACGGGGACGGGGGACGGAAGAAGCGACCGGGCCTCCACATCCACCGCTCCCGCACGCTCACGCCCCGCGACATCACCCGTCGCCACGGCATCGCGGTCACCACCCCGGCCCGCACCATCGACGACATCCGCGGGGAAATCGAGCCCTACCTCTTCCGCCGCGCGCTGCGCCAGGCGGAGCTCGCTGGGTATCGCGTGCCGCACCTCGGCCGCGTCAAGCGCACGCGCTCGGACCTCGAGCTGCTCTTCCTCGCCCTCTGCGATGACCACGGGCTCCCGCGGCCGCTCGTCAACCGCCACGTCCACGGGCCCCGCGTCGACTTCTACTGGCCCGAGCAGCAGCTCGTGGTGGAGACCGACAGCTGGGACTACCACCGCGGCTCGGTCGCCTTCGAGGACGATCACGCCCGCGACCTCGAGCTGCGCGCCCACGGGATCGCGACCCGCCGCTACACCGGCGACCAGCTGGAAGCCGCTCCGGAGGCGGTCGCCGCCGACCTGCGGGAAGCGCTCGGCGCGGACTCGTAGAGTTGCGGCGATGGCCGACGCACCAGAGCTCTTCCTGATCGACGGCAACAGCCTCGCCTACCGGGCGTTCTTCGCCCTCCCCGAGTCGATCGGGACCAGCGACGGGCGGCCGACCAACGCGATCTTCGGGCTCGCCTCGATGCTGGTGAAAATCATCGACGAGCACCACCCGCAGGGGGTCATCGTCGCCTGGGACGCCGGCTGGAGCGGCCGCGAGAAGACCTACGACCTCTACAAGGCGCAGCGCAAACCGCGCCCCGACCTGCTGCGCGAGCAGTGGCCGCACCTGATGCCGCTGGTCGAGGCCTTCGGCTACACCAACGTGAAGGTCGAAGGGTTCGAGGCCGACGACGTGATCGCCTCGCTCGCCAAGCAGGCGCGCGCGGAGGGGATCGACGTGATGGTGGTGACCGGCGACCGCGACGCCTACCAGCTGGTCGGCGACGGGATCCGGGTGATGAGCACCTCGCGCGGCATCACCGAGACGAAGATCTACGACACCGCCGCCGTCGAAGAGCGCTATGGCGTGCCGCCCACGCTGATCACCGACCTGATGGGCCTCCGCGGCGACACCTCCGACAACATCCCCGGCGTCCCCGGCATCGGCGAGAAAACCGCGACCCAGCTGCTGCAGAAATTCGGCTCGCTGGACAAGGTGCTGGAAAGCGTCGAGGAGATCTCCGGCGCCAAACGCAAGGAAAACCTCACCAACCACGCCGACGACGCGCGGATGTCGCGGGAGCTGGCGACGCTGCAGTTCGACATCGAGACCGGCGTCGACCTCCAGGCGGCGCTGGACACCGAGCCAGACCGCGGCGCCCTGCGCGACTTCATGCGCGAGTTCGAGCTCCGCGCCGTGCTCGAGCGGCTCGAAGAAGCGCTCCCCGACGGCGACGCGGTCCCCGGCCGCAAGGTGGAGAAGGAGCTCGAGGTCGAGACCGTGGAGGGGACCCCCGCCGACATCGGCGACGCGCCGCGCGTCGCGGTGGCGATCGACGGCGAGCGCTGGGCGGCCGCCGAAGGCGAGCGCATCCTCACCGGCACCGCGTCCCACGACGAGCTTGCCGTCGCCCTCGCCGACAAGCCGCTGGCGGGCCACGACCTGAAGTCGCTCGGCGGCGGCCGCCACGGGCTGCTCGCCGCGGCCGCCCGCGAGGGGGCCGAGCTGGCGCTGGAGCACGACACGATGCTCGCCGCCTACCTGCTCGAGCCGCAGCGGCGCACCTACGACCTGATCGAGCTCGCCGCCGACGCCGGGATCGGCATCGCCGCCGGCGCCGCGCCCGAGAACGGCAAAGAGGACGACGGCCAGCTGTCGCTCGGCGAGGAGGTCGAGGCCGGCCTCGACCCGGCCGAGGAGGCGCGCCTCGTCGCCGCCCTCGCCGAGGACCAGTTGCCGCGCGTGCAGGCGCTCGGCCTGGAGACGCTGATGCGCGAGGTCGAGCTGCCGCTGATCGCCGTCCTCGCGGCGATGGAACGCGAGGGCCTGCGGCTCGACGCGGAGCGCCTCGCCGAGGTCGGCGCCGGGTTCGGCGAGCGGATCGACCAGCTGGAAAAGGACATCTACGAGCTCGCCGACGAGGAGTTCACGATCGGCTCGCCGCAGCAGGTCGGCCGCATCCTCTTCGAGAAGCTCGAGCTGACCCGCAAACGACGCGGGAAAACCGGCTACTCGACCGACGCCCGCGTGCTCCAGCAGATCCGCGACGAGCACCCGATCGTCGAGAAGATCGAGTCCTGGCGCGAGCTGACCAAGCTGAAGAACACCTACCTCGACTCGCTGCCGGACCTGATCGACCCCGAGACCGGCCGCGTCCACACCACCTTCAACCAGGCGGCGACGACCACCGGGCGTCTCTCCAGCACCAACCCGAACCTGCAGAACATCCCGATCCGCACCGAGATCGGCCGCCCGGTCCGTGCCTGCTTCGTCGCCGCGGAGGGTCACAAGCTCCTCTCCGCCGACTACAGCCAGGTGGAGCTCCGCGTCCTCGCCCACGTCGCCGACGAGAAAGTCCTCAAGGACGTCTTCCACGCCGGCGAGGACGTCCACTCGGCGACCGCCGCCGAGGTCTTCGAGATCTCACCCGACGAGGTCGACGTCGGCCAGCGCTCGAAAGCGAAGATGGTCAACTTCGGGATCGTCTACGGCCTGACCGGCTTCGGCCTCGCCGACCGCCTCAACATCCCGCGCAAAGAGGGCGAGGAATTCGTCGCCCGGTACCTGGAGCGCTTCCCCGCCGTGCGCCGCTTCCGCGAGGAGGTGATCGAGCGCGCCCAGGAGGAGGGCTTCGTGACGACCCTGATGGGACGCCGCCGGCCGATCCCCGAGCTGCGCTCCGGCAACCCCAACACGCGCCGCCTCGGCGAGCGCCTCGCGGTCAACACCGTCATCCAGGGCACCGCCGCCGACATCATCAAGGTGGCGATGGTGCGCTGCTGGGCGCGCCTGCGCGAGGAGCGGATGGCGACCCGCCTGGTCCTGCAGATCCACGACGAGCTCCTCTTCGAGGGCCCGCCGGAGGAGATGGACGCGGCGCTCGAGCTCGTGACGCGGGAGATGACCCACGCCTACGAGCTCGATCCGCCGCTCGAGGTCGACGCCGGCATCGGCACCGACTGGCTGAACGCGAAGTAGCTCAGCGCGCCCGCGCGGTGAACTTCACCGTCGGCGAGGAGCACCGCACCTTGCCGAGCCGGTCGCGCACCTTCACCGTCCCGGTGACCTTCGCCCCCCGGACCTTGCCCTTGTAGACGACCGTGTCGGTCGAGCCGAACTGCTTGTCGCTGAACTTGCCGCCGCGGATCGCGGTCGGTTCGAAGCCGCTCTCCTGGTCGACGAGGACGCTGCCGTCGCGGCAGTGCAGTTCGATCGAGAAGCTCTGCAGCCGCAGGTGCTCGCCGTTCGCCTTGAGGCGGATGTTGCGGTGCTGCTTGGTCTTCCCCACGTACTTGGTCTCGCCGTTCGACGCCGCCAGGGCGAACGCCGCGGACACCGCCATCGCGCTGCAGGTCAGGATGAGACACGCCGCGATTCGACGCACAGTTACCTCCCTTGTCTGGTTGGCTTGCGGCGCGCGGCATGGCCCCCGCCATACCGTCGCCTTACCTAGCCAACTGGCGAACCGGCCGAGGTAGCGGTCTCGCGCGCCTGGCTGTCAGCACGCTGACAATCGGCCTCCGCGAACTCCGGCGGGGCGATGTTCAGGTAGTGGCCGAAGGACCAGTCGACGAAGCGCTTCACGCCGAAGACGCGGATCAGCGGCCCGAGCAGCCGCGGCGGCACCCGCGGCACGATCTTCTGCGTCCGCAGCATCCACTTGAACTTCCAGTCGTGCGAGTCGTTGAAGGCGGCATAGCCGGCGGCGGCCTGCTCGCGGGTCTGGCGCCCCTCGACGACCGCGCGCAGCTCCCGTCCCAGGTCGATGCCGAAGTAGAGCGCGGTGCGGATCCCCTCGGCGGTCAGCGGCAGGCAGTGCCCGGCCGAGTCGCCGGCGAAGAAGACGCCGCGCCCGGTCGCCGCGCGCAGCTTGTGGGGGATCCAGTTGCCCTGATAGCGGACGCGGTCGCGCTCCAGGTCGGCGGCCAGCAGCTCGGTCGTCTCGCGGACGTGGAAGCGGGGGTCGAAGGAGCCGACGCCGATCCGCGTCTCCTCGCCTGCCGGGAAGCTCCAGCCGTAGCCGGCGGGGACGTAACGGCGGTCGATCCAGATCTCGAGGTCCTCGCCGCCGCCGTCGGGGTGCACCTCGAGCCCGCGCGAGAGCGGCGCGTCGGGCGGCTGGTAGCCCGCCGGCCCGGCCAGCACGCGGCGCCAGCCGAGCGCGTCGACGACGAGTGGGGCGGAGATCGTGCCGCGGTCGGTGTCGACCGCGATCGCGTCGGACCCGTTGGCCGCGCCGTCGGCGAGGCCCTCGACCTTGGCCGTCTCGAAGCGCGCGTCGCAGCCGTCCCAGAGCAGCGCGCAGAGCGTCCGGTAGTCGAAGGTGGAGAAGGTCCAGGGCAGCTTGTAGCGGGAGTCGCCGTGCGCGGTGTGGATCACCAGCGTGTCGAAGCGCTGGCGCTCGGCCTCCATCAGGCCCAGGTTCTCCAGCCACCGCGTCGGGATCCCGCAGGCGGAGGTCTGGCGCTCGCCGATCTCGTAACGGTCGACGATCAGCACGTCGGCGCCGCTCCCGGCCAGCTCCCGCGCCACCGCCAGCCCGGCGAAGCTGGCGCCGCAGATCAACACGTCATGGGCCCCGGTGAGGGGGGTGCGGTCGTCGCCGCGCTTGGTCGCTCGCGTAGGCATCGGACCGGAGGGTATAGGCGAGGACGAGTCGCCGGCGCGTTTGTGTCATCATCGCCAACCCGATGGCTGCGACCGAGACCATGACCCCTGCGCCCAGCGCCGTCCCCGTGGAGGGGAGCGGTGGGCTTCTGCTCAACATAGACGGCAAGATCGTCCCTAATTACGCGGCGACGATGGTGTCGTTCGAAGAGGGCGACGTCGTCAACGGCAAAGTCGTCCGGATCGACAAGGACGAGGTCCTGGTCGACATCGGCTACAAGGCCGAGGGGGTCATCCCGAGCAACGAGCTCTCGATCCGCAAGTCGGTCAACCCGGCCGAAGAGGTCGAGCTCGGCGAGGAGGTCGACGCCCTGGTCCTCACCAAGGAGGACTCCGAGGGCCGCCTGATCCTCTCCAAGAAGCGCGCCCGCTTCGAGAAAGCCTGGCGCCGCATCGAGGTCGCCGCCGACTCCGGCGAACCGGTGGAAGGCAGCGTCATCGAGGTCGTCAAGGGCGGTCTCATCCTCGACCTCGGGGTGCGCGGATTCCTGCCCGCCTCGCTGGTCGACATCCGCCGCGTCCACAACCTGGACGAGTTCATGGGCCAGACGCTCGAGTGCAAAGTCATCGAGCTGAACCGCTCACGGAACAACGTCGTCCTCTCGCGCCGCGCGGTGCTGGAGGAGGAGCGCAAAGAGGTCCGCGAGCAGATCCTCGGCCGGCTCGAGCCGGGCCAGGTGGTCGAAGGCAAGATCTCGAACATCGTCGACTTCGGCGCCTTCGTCGATCTCGACGGGATCGACGGCCTCATCCACATCTCCGAGCTTTCTTGGAGCCACGTCAACCACCCGTCTGAAGTGGTGGCGATCGGCGACACGGTGCGGATCAAAGTCCTCGACATCGACCGCGACCGCCAGCGCATCTCCCTCGGTCTGAAGCAGACCCAGGAGGACCCGTGGCAGCGGGTCATCTCGACCCATCGGCCGGGCGACGTGCTCGAGGGCACGGTCACCAAGGTCGTCGCCTTCGGCGCCTTCGTCGAAATCCTGCCCGGGGTCGAGGGCCTGGTCCACATCTCCGAGCTTGCCGACCACCACGTCGAGAACCCCTCCGAAGTGGTCGAGCCGGGGGCCAAACTGAACGTCAAGATCCTCGAGATCGACGAAGACCGGCGTCGCCTCTCGCTCTCGATCAAGCGGGTCGAGGGCCAGAACATGCCGATGCAGGACCTCAGTGCCCAGATCGCCGCCGCCAACGCGGCCAACAACGTGGGCACCGAAGAGGCCGCGATCGACCTCGCCGAGGACGCCGCGGTCGAGGCCCCCGAAGTCGAGTCGCCGGCCGTCGAGGCCGAGACCGTCGCCGCCGAGGTGCCCGAGGGCGCCACCGCGGAGGCCGCGATCGAGGACGCTTCGCAGGCCGAGGCTGAGGCCGCACCGGCCGAGCCCGAGGCCGCTGCCGAGCCCGAGGCTGCTGCCGAGCCCGCGACCGAGGCGCCCGCGCCGGAGGCCGAGGCCGCGCCGGTCGCCGAGTCCCAGGAGTCCGATCCGGGCACCGAGGGCGGCGAGCAGGGCGAGGGCGGCGAGGCCCACGAGGGCGAATCGGCCGCCGAGCGCCCCGATTCCCCGGACAGCGCCGACGAGGCCGCTTCCGGCGACAGCGACAGCAGCGAGTCCGAGCAAAGCTGAGCGGCGGGGCCGTGTGGCGCCGCTGACGATCGGACTGACCGGCGGCATCGCCGCGGGCAAGTCCGAGGCGCTCGCGGCCTTCGGCCGCCTGGGCGCGGCGACGCTCTCCGCCGACGCGGTCGTCCACGACCTGCTCGAAGGCGAGCCGCTGCGCCGGGAGATGACGGAGCGCTGGGGGCCCGAGGTGGCTCCGGCGGGAGCGCCGACCGACCGCGGTCGGATCGGCGCCATCGTCTTCGCCGACCCGGAGGAGCTGACCTGGCTCGAGTCGAAGATCCATCCGGCGGTCGGCGCCGAGACCGCGGCCTGGATCGCCGGGCTCCCCGACGAGGTCGAGGTCGCCGTGATCGAGGTGCCGCTGCTCTTCGAGGGGGGCCGCGAGGCGGTCTTCGACACGACCGTCTCGATCGTCGCCGCCGAGGACGTCCGCCGCGAGCGCGCCGCCGCCCGCGGCCACGCGCTGGTCGACGAGCGCGAGGCGCGTCAGCTGACCCAGGAGGAGAAGGCCGAGCGGGCCGAGCACGTGGTCGTCAACGACGGCTCGGTCGAGGATCTGGAAACCGCCCTGTCCGCGCTGCTCGCGAAGCTGAGGGGATGAGCACCAGGGCACGAGCACGCCCCAAGGCCCGTCGGCGCCGACGCAGCCGCTGGCCGATCTTCGGCGGGATCGCCGTCGTCGTCGGCCTGGTCGTCGGCATCCTGGTCACGAGCGGCACGTTCGACCAGGCGATCAAAGAGCTCACGCTGCCGCTCGAGCACGAGGACATCATCCGCCAGCAGGCCAAGGAAAAGGGGGTCGACGCGGCGCTGATCGCGGCGGTGATCGACACCGAGTCGAAGTTCTCCGATGCCGAATCGAGCGCCGGCGCCCGCGGCCTCATGCAGATCACCCCGGAAGCGGCGCAGTTCATCGAGAAGCAGAGCGGCGGCACCACCTTCAACCTCAACGACCTCTCCGACCCGGAAATCAACATCCGTTATGGCACCTTCCTGCTGAAGGAACTGCTGGAACGCTACGACGGCGACAAGGCAGCGGCGCTCGCCGCCTACAACGCCGGGCCCGGCAACGCCGACAAGTGGGGCGGGGCGGGGCTCTCGGTCGAGGAGATCCCCTATCCGGAAACGCGCGCCTACGTCGAACTCGTGCTGGAACGGCAGAAGGAGTACCGGGAAAAGTACGCTTCAGAGCTTGGCTATGGAGGGGGGTAAGAGCCCGAACCCGCGGGTGTGGGCGTTGGCGCTGGCGGTCGGCATCGTGCTGGCCGACTCGTCGATCGTCGTCCTCGCCCTGCCCGACATCTACCGGGACCTCGACACCTCGGTCTTCGGCGTTACCTGGGTCCTCGTCTCCTTCAACCTGGTGATGGCCGTGGCCGCGGTGCCTGCGGCGCTGGTCGCGCGGCGGGTGGGGCCGGGACGGGCGGCCGCGGTCGGCCTCGCGATCTTCGCCGGGGCGGGGCTCGCCTGCGGCGCCTCCGACCACCTCTCGACCCTGCTCATCGCCCGCTCCGTGCAGGCGCTCGGCGGCGCGCTGGCGGTGACCGCGGCGCTCGAGCTGCTGCCCGCGACGGTCGGCTCGGAGCGGCGCGCGACCGCGGTCTGGGCGACCGCCGGGGCGACCGGCGCTGCGCTCGGCCCGGCGGTGGGCGGCATCCTCACCCAGCTCGTCTCCTGGCAGTCGATCTTCCTGATCCAGGTGCCGATCGCGCTTGCCGCCGCGGTGCCGATCCTCACCGTCGCCCGCCACGAGATGTCGACGCGGGTGATCGAGGCGGAGGTGCGTCGGGCCGGCAAACCACACCTCTGGGCGAACGTCGCGCTGGCGATGGTCTCCGCCTCGATCGCGGCGGCGCTCTTCCTCCTCGTCCTGCTGCTGATCGAAGGCTGGCGGCTCAGCCCGATCGGCGCCGCGATCGTCGTCTCGGTGATGCCGCTGGCGGCGGTGGTCGGCGCGCGGGTCTCCGGCTGGGTCGAGGACGAGCGGGCGCGGGCCGCGGCGGGGGCGCTGCTGCTGGCGGGCGGGCTCGGCGGCCTGGCCCTGCTGCCCAAGGCTGAGGTGGCGCTGACCGTCCCGCCGCAGATCCTGGTCGGGATCGGCCTCTCCCTCGTCCTCTCGGCGCTCACCGAGACGGCGCTCTCAGGCCGCGCCCCGCAGGCGATCCACGGCGGCTGGACGATCTCCGCCCGCCATGCCGGCGTCGTCGTCGGCCTGCTCGCGCTGACCCCGGTCTTCACCCACGACATCGCGGTCCAGCAGAAGCAGGCGATCAACGCCGGTACCTCGGTGATCCTCGACTCGCCGATCCGGCCGACCGTCAAGCTGGGCCTGGCGAAGAAGATCAGCGACCACCTGGAACTGGAGGACGGCAAAGTGCCGAACCTCGGCCACGTCTTCGATCCCCTGCCCGAAGACGAAGCGCAGCGGAGCGAAGTGGTGGAGCTGCGCGAAGAACTGCAGGAGCAGCTGAACGCCGGGGCGACCCACGCCTTCAGCCCGTCGTTCGGCATCGCGGCGCTGATCGGCCTCCTGGCGCTGATCCCGATCGGCCTGGCGCGGAGGATCGACCTGTGACCCGCGGCCGTGCCCTGATCGCCGCCGCGCTGGTCCTCTCCCTGGCCCTGGTCGGCGTCTACGCCGCCGCGGGCGGCGCCTCCTACGAACCGGTCCAGGTCCGCAACCCCTGCGAACCGCGGCCGGAGAACGAAACCAGCGGCGGCCTCGAAGGCCTGGCCGAGGAATTCACGCTCTCGGCCCTCGACGGGGCGGCCTGCCGGCTCGGCGTCAGCCGCGAGCGGCTCGCCCGCGCCCTCGCCACCAAACAGAACCGCGAACGCTTCACCAAGCGCTTCCACATCGACGACGAAAAGCTGACCAAGGCGATCCGCGCCGGCCTGGTGCGGGCGGTCGACGACGCCGAAGAACGCGGCAAAATCCCCTCCTTCCTCGCCGGCCCGATGCGCAGCATGGTCGAGCACGTGCCGCTCGAACAGGGCATTGAACTGGTCCAAGACGCCGAAAAGATCCTGAACGGCGGAAGCTTCCTCGGCGGCCTCGGCGACGCGATCGAATCGCTGCTGCCCTGACGCGCGGGAGGGCCCCGATCCCGCAGACCGTCGCCCGGAAGGTCCGGTTCCTCGCAAGCTGTCGCCCGGGAAGGGTTCAGGCCCCGCAAGCTGGCGCCCGGTTAGGGACCCGCCCCTCTCGCCACGGCCCGGGCAGGCTGTGGCCGTGGCGAGAGGGGCGGGTGTGCGGAAGGTGTGGAGGATCGTGCGCGGGGGCGTCACGGGAGTGCGTCGGGTGAGGCACGGAACCGTGACGGAGGTCAGACCTCGTCACAGAGAGCGTGAGAACTCCACACTTCCTCCCGTGTTGTGCAACAC
>CALCIA010000066.1 GCA_937907435.1 uncultured Actinomycetes bacterium | reverse complement strand
CCCCATGAGGAGCCCAGGACCACCTCGGACGGCCGCAAGCGCCCCGAACCCCCGCTCCGACGGCCGCACGTCCCCCGAACCCAACCCCCTAACCCCCGCACGCCCCCCGCGGCGCCGGCGCCCCCGGCCCATACGACGGCGGCAACTGCCCGTGCTGCGCCCAGCGGGTCGGGTGCGGGCTCGTGGCGAAAGCAAGCGTCCCCCCGCCGGCGATTTCGCAGTAGCCGAGCCAGGGCCGACCGTGGGCCCGCCCGTCGAGCTGCAGCGACCGGACGTACGGCTGCCCGCCGCCGGTGACCACCAGCCTCTTGCCGTGCGCGAGGCGCACTTCGGCGCGGTTGAAGAGGGGGCTGCCCAGCGCCAAGGTCCCGGTCCCCGGCTGCGCCGGATACATGCCCAGCGCGCCGAAGATGTACCAGGCGGAAAGCGTCCCGAGGTCGTCGTTGCCGGGGTAGCCGGCCGGGCTCGGGGAGTAGAGGCGCAGGCCGCGGCGCACCGCTTCCTGGGTCCGCCACGGCCGGCGCAGCCAGTCGTAGAGCCAGGGCGTCTCCAGGGTCGGCTCGTCGCCGAGCAGGGCGTGGTCGGTGTGCGTCCCTCCCGCGCCCGCGTTCAGCACCCGCAGGAAGCCGTCCAGCCGCGCCGCGGCCTTGGTCGGCCCGCCCATCCGCCGGAAGAGCCCGGCCGGATCCTGCGGGACCATCCAGGTGTACTGGGCGGCGTCGCCCTCGACGAAGCCGCCGCCCTCGAGCGGGTCGTAGGAGTCGGGGAAGGAGCCGCCCGAGTAGCGCGGCTCGACCACGCCGGTGCCGGGGTCGAACAGGTTGCGCCAGTTGGCGGCGCGGCGGATGAATTCGCCGTAGGCGTCGGCGGGGGCGCTCCCCACCCCGCCGTCCACCCCGCCGCGCGCCGCGAACTGGGCGATCGCGAAGTCGTCGATCGCGTACTCGAGCGTCGTCGCCGCCGACCCCCAGACCGCGCTCGGGATGCCGTAGACGGAGTTCGCGTTGCGCTTGTCCACGTCTTCGTCGACCGGCACCCAGCCCAGCTCCAGGTAGGCGGGCAGGCCCTGGCGCTCGACGTACTGGGCGTTCGGGCTCACGCAGGGCGCGGTGGCGCCGCGCAGCATCGCGTCGAGTGCCGCCGCCCGGTCGAAATGGTCGGCGCCGAAGGCCGCGGCGGCGGCGATCATCGGGTCGGCCGAGTCGCCGACCATCGTCATCGACTGCCCGTTCCCGTAGGGCCAGCGGGGCAGGCAGCCGGACTGTTCGGCGTCGGCGACGAGAGACTGGGCGATGTCGGAGGCGCGGCGCGGCTCGATCAGCGCCAGCAGCGGGACCTGGGTGCGGTAGACGTCCCAGCCGGAGAGGTCGGTGTACTGGGTGCGGCCGCGGGCCTGGTGCACGGCGCCGTCCATGCCGAGGTAATCGCCGCCGACGTTGTTGAAGGTGCGCGGCGCGAGCAGCGCGTGGTAGAGCGCCGTGTAGAAGGTGCGCAGATCACGCCCCGAGCCGCCTGAGACGCGGATCCGGCCCAGCGCCTGGTCCCAGCGCTCGCGGGCGGCGGCGCGGATCGCGCCGAAGCCGCGGCCTTCGCTTTCGGCGCGCAGCGCGGCCTGGGCCCCGGCCACCGAGACGAAGGAGATCCCGACCCGGGCCGTGACGGTGCGGTCGCGACGGGTATCGAAGGTCGCGTAGGCCCCGGCCCGTGCCGACACCGCCGGGTTCTGCGCCGGCGTCTGGGCGTTGGCGGCGACCTCGCTCCCCGGTTCGAGCCGGCCTTCGGTCCAGGTCCCAGAAGCCGCGAACGCCTGTCCGAAGCGGGCCGCGAAGTAGACCTTGTAGCGGGGACGCTGGCCGCAGAAGAGGCCGCTGCTCGCGCTGCCGGTGATTTCGCGCCGCGCCGGATCCACCTCGACCGCCGCTTCGTCGTCGGGCTGGGCACTGCCGCCGGCGTCGACGAGGACGCTCGCGTGGGGGCTCGCGGGGAAGGTGAAGCGGGCGAAGCCGGTGCGAGTCGTCGCGGTCAGGTCGACCCCGATCGCGCCCCCGTGCCGCGGGTTCAGCTCGACCGAGTAGGAGCCCGGCGAGCCGCTCTCGGCGCGGTGGGAGAAGCCGGGCGCGAAGATGCCCGCGAGGCCCTGCCCGGCGACCGGCGTGGGCGAACCGGTCAGCGGCTCGGTGGTCGGCTGGAACGGGAAGTCGCCGTAGACCGCGCACCCGGCGCCGCTCAGGTGGGTGAGGCTGAAGCCGGTGATGTGGTGGTCGCGGTAGTCGTAGCCGCCCGAGCTCGGCGCCGCCGGGGTCGTGTCGGGGCTCCACTGGACCATCCCGAAGGGCAGCGCCGCCCCCGGGTAGTTGTGGCCGCCGCCGAAGGTCCGCGGGCCCGGTCGCGTCCCGGCGAAGACGTCGACGTGGGACGCCAGATCGGCGGCCCCGGCAAGCGCCGGCACCGCCCAGAGCGCGACCAGCCCCAGCCCGAGGGCCACTGCGAAGCGGGTGCTGTCTCTGTGCTTACGCGTAATGTTGGGGTCGCATGCGGCTGAGGAAGGCAACGCTCGCGGCGCTCGTCCTGACCGGCGCGGCGGTCGCCCTGGCGATCGTATTCGGCGGAGGTGAGAACGCCGGCCACGCGACGGCGGCGGAACCGACGCCGGGCGTGCCCACGGTCTCGATCGTCTCGCCGCGCAACGGCGAGGTCCAGGCCAACCACGCGGTGGTGGTCAAGATCGACATCGAAAGCTTCGAACTGGCGCCGCGCAACTTCGGCTCCGAACCGCAGCTCGGCGAGGGCGCGATCCGCTTCTCGCTCAACCGGGTCCCCAACTGCGTCGACCCGCAGAAGCTGAAGAAAGCGCTCAACAGCCCGCTCGGCAACGAACGCCTGAAGGGCGCCTCGATGGACTTCCCGCAGTACGCCGGGCCGAACGGCATCCTCGCCGAAGAACTGGAAACCGACGGCGAGTTCTCCCCCGCGACCCGGCCGGAGATCTTCTACCACGAGCTGCCGCCCGGCTTCTACCGGCTGACCGTCACCCTCGCCCAGAACAACCTCGCCATCACGCCCTACCACGACGTCACCAACTTCCAGATCCTGCAGAAACCCGGGCACCACCAGAAAAAATGCCCGGCGGGCTACGTGTCGAGCGCCAAAGCCGCCGAAAAGCTGGAATAGTCCAATACTTCACTTTGTATAGTCGGTGGAATGCGTACGTACCGCCGGCTGATGGGCTTCCTTCGTCCCTACAGGCTCGAACTGTGGGGGTCGCTCCTCTTGGCCTGGGCGGCGATGGGGATGACGGTGCTGATCCCGTGGCTGGTCGGCCGCGCGGTGAACGCGATCGAGGCGGGCGACAAGCCCGAACTCCTCCCCCTCGCGCTGGCGATCCTCGGCGCCGCGATCCTGCGCATGGGCCTCACCGTGGTGCGCCGCCTGGTCGCGGGCAAAGTCTCGCTGGGCGTGGAATTCGACCTGCGCCAGATGTTCTACGCACACCTGCAGAAGCTCGAGCTCGGCTTCTTCGACACCCAGCAGACCGGCCAGCTGATGTCGCGGGCGACGGTCGACCTGCAGGCGATCCGCTTCTTCCTCGGCTACGGGCTGATCTTCATCACCCAGACCCTGCTGACGATCGTCCTCGCCGCGGCGGCGATGATCTTCGTCAACCCGCTGCTGGCGGTGCTGGCGCTGATCCCGGCGCCGTTCGTCGTCTGGGTCGCCTCGCGCTACAACCGGATCTCGCGGCCCGCCGTCCAGGAGGTCGCCCAGCGGGTCGCCGAACTGACCGCGGAGGCGGAGGAGAACGTCTCAGGCATCCGCATCGTCAAGGCCTTCGCCCGCGAGGAATTCCAGCTGCACCGCTTCCAGCGGGTTGTCAAACGGGTCTTCGACCAGTCGATCTACTCGACCCGCCTGCAGGCGTTCTATAGCCCGCTGATCGGGCTCTTGCCGCAGCTCGGGGTGGCGCTGGTGCTGCTGGTCGGCGGCCGGATGGTGATCGACGGCAGCCTCAGCCTCGGCAACTTCACCACCTTCTACATCTACCTGGTGATGCTCGCCGGGCCGCTGCGGATGCTCGGCGTGGCGATGGGGATGGCGCAGCGGGCGGTCGCCTCGGGCAACCGGATGTTCGAGATCATCGACCGCGAACCGACGATCCAGAGCCCGGCCGACCCGGTCGAGCTGCCGGACGGCGGCGGCCGGGTGGAGCTCCGCGACGTGACCGAGCAGTACGCCGCGGCGCCGGGCTCCGAGCATGAGTCGGTGCCGGCGCTGCACGACGTCTCACTGGCGGTCGAGGCCGGCAAGACGGTGGCGCTGGTCGGCCCGTCGGGTTCGGGCAAGACGAGCCTCGTCGCCCTGATCGCGCGGCTCTACGACCCGACCGAGGGGACGGTGCTGGTCGACGGCGTCGACGTCCGTGACGTCGAGGTGGAGAAGCTGCGGGCCGAGGTCGCCTTCGTCGCCGACGACAGCTTCCTCTTCACCGCCTCGGTCGCCGACAACATCGCCTACGCGCGCGGCACGGCGAGCCGCGAGGAGATCGAAGCGGCGGCGCGCCTCGCCCAGGCCGACTCCTTCATCCGCGAACTGCCGGACGGCTACGACACCCGCGTCGGCGAGCGCGGGTTGACGCTTTCGGGCGGCCAGCGCCAGCGGGTGGCGATCGCCCGCGCCCTGCTCGCCGACCCGCGCATCCTGATCCTCGACGACGCCACCTCCTCGGTCGACGCGACCACCGAGGCGGCGATCAAAGCGGGCCTGCGCGAGGCGATGGCCGGGCGGACGACCTTCATCATCGCCCACCGCCTCTCCACCGTCTCCCTGGCCGACGAAATCATCGTGCTCGACCACGGCGCGATCGTCGACCGCGGCACCCACGAGGAGCTGATGGAGGGCTGCGGCTTCTACCGCGAGATCGCCGAGCACGGCCTCGCCGACTCGGTCTTCCTCCAGCGCGATCTCGAAGACCGCGAGGAGATGGCGCGCCTGTGAGCGAGGAGCGGAAAGTGGACGAGGAGCGCGAGCGCGAGGAGGAGGCGGCGAAGCGCCAGGACGGTGCGGGGCCCCCGCGCGAGCCCGACGCCGCGCGCGCCGAGGACGCCGACGAGGCGCGCGTCCAGAGCCCGCTGACCAACATCGCGCTGCTCTTCGGCGCGCTCTGGCGGCTGGTCCGCGGCCAGGACCAGCGCGGCCGCAAGGTGCGCTGGATGATCGGCCTGCTGCGTCCCTATCGCGGGCGGATGGCGCTGATGCTCGTGGCGCTGCTGGTCGAGACCGGCGCCGGCCTGGCGCCGCCGTTCCTCGCCGGGCGGGCGATCGACGCCGGGATCCGGGCGAACGACCTGAGCGCCCTCGACTGGATCGTCGCCGCCTTCGTCGCCGTCTCGATCCTCTACGCGATCGGCACCTACGCCGAGACCTACCTGGTCGGCTGGGTCGGCACCCGCACGCTCCAGGATCTGCGCGAGCACATCTTCGTCCACCTCCAGGGCATGTCGATCGGCTTCTTCACCCGCAACAACCCGGGCGTGCTGATCTCGCGGATGACCAACGACGTGGAAGCGCTGCAGCAGTTGGTCACCACCGGGATCGTGACGATCTTCTCCTCCAGCCTGACCCTGATCGGGGTGGTCGTGATCCTGCTCCTCCTCGACCTGAAGCTGGCGCTGATCACCTTCATCACCTTCCCGCTGCTGGCGATCGCCAGCTTCATCTTCCGGATCGTCTCGGCCGGGGCCTACCGGGCGACGCGCGAGCGGATCGCCGCCGTCACCGCCTACCTGCAGGAGAGCCTCAGCGGCGTGCGGGTGGTGCGCAGCTTCGGCCAGGAGCCGCGGCACCTCGACGAGATGACCGAACTGAACGAGGCCAACCGCGCGGTCAACATGAAGACGGTCTACCTGAACGCCTCGTACTTCCCGGCGGTCGAACTGCTCGCCGCGATCGGCACCTCGGTGATCCTCCTCTACGGCGGCTCCCAGGCGATCAACGGGGCGATCGAAGTGGGCATCATCGTCTCCTTCGTCGGCTACCTGTCCACCTTCTTCGAACCGATCCAGGAACTGTCCCAGCTCTACACGACCTACCAGCAGGGGATGGCGGCGCTCGACAAGATCTTCGACCTGCTCGACACCAACGCCGACATGGTCGACGCGCCGGGGGCGATCGACCCGGGACCGATCCGCGGCGAGATCGAGCTCGACGACGTCTGGTTCTCCTACTCCGACGCCGACCCGGTGCCCGAGGACGCCTGGGTGATGAAAGGCGTCGACCTCCACGTGCCGCCGGGGCAGACGCTGGCGCTGGTCGGCGCGACCGGGGCGGGCAAGTCGACCTTCGCCAAGCTGGTCGCCCGCTTCTACGACCCGCAGAAGGGGCGCGTGCTGGTGGACGGCCACGACCTCAAGGGCGTGCGGCAGCGGGCCCTGCGGCGCCAGCTCGGGATCGTGCCGCAGGAGGGCTTCCTGTTCAGCGGCAGTGTGCGCGAAAACGTCGCTTTCGGGCGGCCGGAGGCGAGCCTCGAGGAGATCGAGGCCGCGATCGCCACGGTCGGCGCGACGGAGTTCGTGGACGGGCTGCCGGACGGGATCGAGACCCAGGTCGGCGAGCGCGGCGTCCAGCTCTCGGCGGGCCAGCGCCAGCTCGTGGCCTTCGCGCGGGCCCTCCTGGCGGAACCGCGGATCCTGATCCTGGACGAGGCGACCTCGAACGTCGACGTGCGGACCGAGAAAACGATCGAGAAAGGCCTCGAACGCCTCCTCCACGGCCGCACCGCGATCGTGATCGCCCACCGCCTGTCGACGATCCGCCGCGCCGGCAAGATCGTCGTCCTCGAAGACGGCAAGATCGCCGAGCAGGGCACCCACGAGGAGTTGATCGCCGCGAACGGCATCTACGCGCGCCTGTACGGCGCGTGGGAGGAGAACGCGGTCGCCTGACGCGGTCCCCCGGGCGGTCCCTCAGTGACCCGGGCCGGCGCTCAGCCTGGGCCGATGCCGCCGCTTTCGCTCCCCGATTCCGGCGCCGCTTCTTCGGGCGGGAGCTTTTCGATGCCGCCCCCGGCGCCTCCCGTTTCGGGGGCGACTTCTTCTTCGGGGACGAATTCTTCTTCCGGCGCCACTTCTTCTTCCGGCACGAATTCTTCTTCGGGAGCCACTTCGATGCCGCCGGATTCTTCTTCGGGGACGATTTCTTCGGTGCCGCCACCGGATTCGGGGGCGACGGCCGGGGCATGCGGGCCTTCGCTGCACTCTTTGAACCCGTAGATCGCCGCCTGCTGCTGGAATTCTTCGACCGCCGGGGCCGCCGCCTGGGAGGCTTCTTCCAGCATCGCCAGGTTTTCTTTCTCGGCGGCGGCTTTGACTTCGTTCTCGGTCATCGCCAGCCGTTCGGCGGCGCCCATGAATTCGGAGTAGCCCTCGATTTCGCTCGGCTGACCGAGGCGCTGGAGGCTCTGGACCATGCCGCTGTAGAGGTTGGCGACCTGCGTCGTCTGGCTGCTCGTTTCGGCCGCCGATTCGCCGACCGAGCCGACCGCCGTATTGACCTCCGCGCAGATCGCGTCGCCCTGGCTGATGAACTGCCCTTTGCTCAGCTTCGGCGCCGCTTCTTCCTTCGGCTTCGCGCTCGTCGTCGAAGCACTGCCGCCACCGCCGCAGCCGGAAGCCACGAACACGAGCGCCAGCAACGCCGGCAGGGCAAGGACGAGCAACTTCGGCCGCATAACGGAGATCGACGCTAGCAACGGCGTCGGATCACTGCGCCCCAGGGACTCGAACCCCGACTACCTCGTCCAGAGCGAGGCGTGCTGCCATTACACCAGGGCGCAACGCGACCTCGCAGGATAGACAAGGCGCCACTCGGCGTGATCCGCGGCGGGTGCGCGGGTGGCGATGTGCGGTGGGTGGTTGATTCTGGGGGCCTTCGGCTGTGAGGGCCCAGGTCCCGCAAGCTGGCGCCCGGGAGGGCTCATACCCGCAAGCTGTCACCCGGAAGGGCTCATGCCCCGCAAGCTGTCGCCCGGATAACGGACGCGCCCCTCTCGCCACGGCCCGGGC
>CALCIA010000065.1 GCA_937907435.1 uncultured Actinomycetes bacterium | reverse complement strand
TGCCACTCCCGTCGCTCCCTCGTCACCCTCCCGCCGGTGTCCCTCCACACCTTCCATACACCCGCCCCTCTCGCCACGGCCACAGCCTGCCCGGGCCGTGGCGAGAGGGGCGCGTCCCTAACCGGGCGACAGCTTGCGGGGTATGGGCCCTTCCCGGGCGCCAGCTTTCAAGGCCTGAACCCTCCCGTGCCCCAGCTTCGAAAGTCCGTATCCCTCTCCCAACCCGCGGAGATCAGGAATCAACCATCTACCCCCGCTCCAGCGGGGCCATCGTCAAGCCCGCCAGCTCGAGCTGCTCCCAGTAGTGCTCGGCGAGCTCGCGGGGGCCGGTCCAGACGATCGCCTGGCCGGTGTTGTGGATCTGGTCGGCGATCCGGTGGCCTTGCTCGAGGCTGACGCCGGGCAGGACGCGGGCCAGGGTCTGGGCGACGTGGTCGAAGGTGTTGTGGTTGTCGTTGCGCACTATCACGCGCCAATTTCCGCCCAGGCCTGAACCGGGGCCTGCGACGCGCGGTTTCTCGATGGTCGAAGAGGCCACGTCCGCGATTATGCACGTCGAGACAGGATGAGCAGGCCGAAGGACAGCCGCTTCCCGTACATGCCGGGAATCGATGCCATGCGGGCACTGGCGGTGCTCGCCGTCTTCGGCTACCACGCGGGCCTCGACTGGGTGCCCGGCGGCTTCCTCGGCGTCGACGTCTTCTTCGTCATCAGCGGCTACCTGATCACCTCGCTGCTGCTGCGCGAGTTCCGCTCCACCGACCACATCGAGCTCGGCCGCTTCTGGCTGCGGCGGGCGCGCCGCCTCCTCCCCGCCGTCGGCGTGCTGATCGCGGTCGTGATGATCGTCTCCGCGATCGCCGAGCCGGACCAGATCGGCCAGATCCGCAGCGACGCCCTCTCCTCGTTCTTCTACTTCGCCAACTGGCACTTCATCTACGAGCACACGTCCTACTTCGAACAGTTCGGGCGGCCCTCGCTGTTCACCCACCTCTGGTCGCTCTCGGTGGAGGAGCAGTTCTACCTCTTCTGGCCGCTGATCTTCGCCGCCGGGATGAAGCTCTTCGGCCGGCGCCGCCTCCTGGTCGGGGTGCTGGCCGGGGCGGCGGGCTCGGTCGCCCTCGCCTGGATCCTCTTCGACCCCGGCCACGACGCCTCGCGCATCTACTACGGGACCGACACGCACGCGGTCGGCCTGCTCGCCGGCGTCGCCCTGGCCCTGGTCTGGAGCCCGGTGGAGCTGCGCACCCACAAGTCCTTCGGCCCGCTGGTCGGCCCGATCCTCGACGCGCTCGGCGTCGTCGCCCTCGGCTACCTGATCCTCAGCTTCGTCCACGTCCACGACTACGACCTGGCCCTCTGGCACGGCGGTTACGCCTGGGTCGCGGTCGCCACCGCGCTCCTCTTGGCCGCCCTCGCCCACCCCGCGGCCCGCCTCGGCGGGATCATCGGCCGGCCGGCGCTGCTCTGGCTCGGGCTGCGCAGCTACAGCTTCTACCTCTGGCACTGGCCGGTCCTGGCGATGACCCGCCCCGGCGTCGACATCGACCTGCCGCGCGGCATCCTCATCCCCCTGCAGCTCCTCGCCTGCCTCGCCCTCGCCGACCTCTCATACCGCTTCGTCGAGCTGCCCTTCAACGGCAAGGCGAAGCTGCCGCGGATGCCGCAGGGCTGGCTGCGGGTGGCGCGCCCGGCGCTGATCGTCTCGGTGCTCGGCGTGATCCTCGTGGTCGGCTGGAGCGGCATCGTCAAGGCGGGCAACAGCGCCTCGGCCTCGGCGGAAGCCGCCTCCACCGCGACCTCGGTCCACGTCGAGGCGCAGCCCCGACCCCCGGCGAAGGCGGACCCGCCGCCCGGCCAAGCGGCACAGGAAGCCAGGCGACACCACGCCGCCGGCCGCCACGAACCCCTGCCACCCGCCAAGCACTGGCCCCGCATCGTCATGCTCGGCGACTCGGTGATGATCGGCGCCGAGGAAAAGCTCGCGGCGCGGCTCGGCCCGGGCTTCTCGATGGACGCCAAGGTCGGGCGCCAGGCCGACGAATTCCTCGCCATCATCGAGAAGATCAAGCGCCAGGGCCACCACCCCGCGGCGATGATCGTCCAGTGGGGCAACAACGGCCCCCTCTACGGCGAAGACATGGAAGCGCTGCGCGCGGCGACGACCAACGTCGGCCAGCTCTTCCTGGTCTCAGACCACGCCCCGGTCTCCTGGCAGGACGAGTCCAACGAAGCGATCGCCGAAGCCGCCTCCGACTGGCACCACACCACCGAAATCCCCTGGGCGAAGGCGGCCGCGGAAGGCGGCGAAAGCCTCTTCTGGGACGGCATCCACCTGACCCCGAAGGGCGCCGGCGTCTACGCCCGCCTGGTCAGCATGGTCGTCCACGAAAAGGTCCCCTTCCCCCGCCGCTGACGGTGTTGATGGGCCGAAAACTCAAGCAGGGCTTGAGTTTTCGGCCCATCAACACGCCGCTCAGCGGGCGCGGAAGGCGGTGCGGAGGCCGAAGTGGGGCTGCGGGGCGTGGGACGGGTGGCGCGACGGGGCGCCGCAGTGGGAGCCGAAGTCCTGGGTCCAGACGTGGGCCTTGCGGTGGCCTTCGAGGCCGCCGACCGAGAGGGCGATGCCGATCTGGGAGAAGCGGCCGAGGATGTTGGCGCGGTGCTCGGGCGAGTGGAGCCAGGCGACGAAGATCGAGCGCACGGTGCCCGCCCCCTCGACGCCCCAGGCGATGTTCTCGCCGGCCCGCCAGCAGCGCGCCGCGAGGTAGCCGCTGCGCTGCATCCAGTAGGTGAAGTCACGACCGCAGGCGTAGTGGCTGAAGCTGTCGCAGCGGATGATGTCATCGGTCTTGCGGGTGGCCGAGCGGTCCAGCGCGGCGGCGTTGCCGAACTGGCCGAGGCCGTCATGCCGGCGGGCGAAGTTGGTCATGCAGCGCATCGCCTGCTCCTGGACGGCGGTCGAGTCCGCGAGGTCGGTCTGGTTGGGACAGACCGAGGTCGGGGCGACGAGGGCGCTCAGCCGGCGGGCCTGGGCGGGGCCGGCGATCAGGGCGCCGATGAGGGCGAGGGCGGCGAGGGCGAGGATCAGCTTGCGGGTCACACGCCAGTTCTCGCCAGGTCACCTCCCCAGTTTTCGCGCGGGGGTCCCTTTCTGGACGTTTGTTCGAGGCGCCCCGCGGGAATGCGAGGCGGCTTGCGGGCTCAGCCGCCGCTGCGGGCGCCGAAATCGACCGTGTAGGTCGCCGACCCGGCGCCGCCACCCATCGGGTAGCCGCGGGCGACGCCGACGCCGACGTCGCGGTAGCTGGGGTCGAGGATGTTGGCCCGGTGCGGCGGACTGTGCATCCATTCCTTGAAGACCGCCATCGGCGACCCGTAGCGCCGGCCGTGGCCGCCGCCGATGTTCTCGCCGATCGTGAAGGCGCGGGCGCGGTGCAGGTACCCGGTCCGCGAGATGCGGCTGTCGACCGAGCCCCCCGGCCCTTCATGGGCGAAATAGCGGTGGGCGACCATCGAGTCGGAGTGGCCGGTGGCCGAGTCGCGCAGGGACGGGTTGAAGGACAGCGTGCGCAGGCCGTAGTGGGCGCGGACCCGGTTGATCAGGCACAGCTCCGAGGTGCGCAGCTGGTGCAGGGTGAGGCGCGCGGGCGCCGCGGTCGAGTGGCCGCAGGGCGCGCCGGCGGCGGCCGCCCCGCTGGCCGGCAGCAGGGTCGCGACAAGCGCGGCAAAGACCACCGCCGCCGCGAGGATCGGCCAAACCGTAGGCCTTTCGAGAGCGTTTCGTGATTGTCCCCTCACAATCGAGAACCGGCACGTTAGCGGTTCCATAACCGGTCAACGTGGCCGACCGGTTTTCGGTGCGAGACTTCAGGCTCGATGCGCCGCCTCGGACACATCCTCTCGATCGCCCTGATCACCGCCGGCCTGCTGGTCATCGCCGACGTCGGGGTCACGCTCGCCTACCAGGAGCCGCTGTCCCTCGTCTACAGCTCGATCAAGCAAGGGGAAAAGGAAAGTCAGCTGAAGTCGATCGAATCCGAATTCCTCACGCAGACCGACGTGAAGGAGATCAAGCGGGCCGAGGGGGCCAAGGATCCCAAGGTCCGCAAGAAGGCGGTCAGCGCCAACGTCGCCATGCTCGCGCAGCGGCTGGTCGACGAATCCAAGCCGGGCGACGCGCTCGGCCGGATCGAAGCGCCCGGCATGGACGGGCTGAACATGGTCTTCGTCCAGGGGACCGACGAGTCGAGCCTCGAGCTCGGCCCCGGCCACTACCCCGAAACGGCGATGCCGGGCCAGGGCAGGACGGTCGCGATCGCCGGGCACCGCACCACCTACCTCGCCCCCTTCCGCCACATCGACTCGCTGAACCCGGGCGACAAGATCACCCTGAAGATGCCCTACGGGACCTTCGTCTACAGCGTCCAGAAGTCGGAAATCGTCGACCCCTCCGACGTCGGGATCATCCACGACACGGGGTACGAGCGGCTCGTCCTCAGCGCCTGCAACCCGCTCTACAGCGCCTCGCAGCGCTACATCATCTACGCCCGGCTGGTGCACACCGAACCGGGCCCGCCGTGAGGCCGCCCGCCGAGTGCGACCTCGCGGTCATCGGCGGCGGCATCCTCGGCCAGGCGGTCGCGCGCGAGCTGCTGACGCGGCGGCCCGGCGCCCGCCTCTGTGTGCTGGAGGCGGAGCCGCGGATCGGCGCCCACCAGACCGGCCGCTCGAGCGGCGTCGTCCACTCCGGCATCTACTACGAGCCGGGCTCGCTGAAGGCACGCCTCTGCGTCGAGGGCGCCCGCGCCCTCTACGACTACTGCGACGCGAGGGGCATCCCGTACCGGCGGTCGGGGAAGCTGATCGTCGCCGCCCGGGACGGCGAGCTGGCCCGGCTCGACGAGCTCGAGCGGCGGGGGATCGCCAACGCGGTCCCCGGCCTGCGCCGGTTGCGGGTCGATGAGATCGCGGCGGTCGAGCCGCACGCCCGCGGGGTCGCGGCGCTGCACTCGCCGGCGACGGGGGTCGTCGACTTCGTCGCGGTCGCCCGCGCCTACGCCGAGGACGTCGCGGCGGCCGGCGGCACCCTTCACCTGGACACCAGGGTGCGCCGCGCCCTCCCCCGCGACGGGCGCCTGGCCATCGAGCACTCGCAGGGCACCACGGTCGCGGCCCAGGCGGTCTTCTGCGCGGGCCTCTGGTCGGACCGCCTCGCGGTCGCCTGCGGGGCGCCCGCCGACCCCCGCATCGTCCCCTTCCGCGGCGGCTACCTGAAGCTCGCCCCGGCCGAGGCGGAGCTGATCCGCGCCAACGTCTACCCGGTCCCGAACCCCGACCTCCCCTTCCTCGGCGCCCACCTGACCCGCAACCTCGCCGGCGAGGTGCTGATCGGCCCCAGCGCCCTGATGGCCCCCGCCCGCGATGCCTACGACCTGCGCCGGATCAGCCGCCGCGACCTCGGCGAAACCCTGCGCTGGCCGGGGACCTGGAAGATGATGGCCACCCACTGGCGAGCCGGCCTGATCGAGCTCCGCCACGCCGCCGACCCGGGCTCCTTCGTCGCCGAGGCGGCCCGGATGGTCCCCGCCCTCCAAGGCGCCAAGACGTCGCCGGGACCGGCCGGCATCCGCGCCCAGGCCCTCGACCGCGACGGCAAGCTGGTCGACGACTTCGTCGTCCACCGCACCGAGCACGCCGTCCACGTCCGCAACGCCCCCTCCCCCGCGGCGACCTCCTCCCTGGCCCTGGCCCGCTTGATCGCCGACGAGCTCGAGGGGGACGGCGGCGAGGGGCGGGGGGTCGAGGGGTAAGGGAGGGGGCGCCCGCGGGAGCCGCGGACGCCCTGCCGACCTCGAGGCGGCTGTGGTCGGCAGGGCATCCGCGGCAGCCCGGGGCCCGTTGGGCGGGACAGGCGAGTTCGCACTTCTCCGCGCTATCCGCGGATTACTGCGAACGCGCCCCGGTCCGTTCGGTGAGTTGAGCCGCCTATGACCGGCTCAACTCGCCGAACGACGATCTGGCGTCACGGAAGACCCACGGATCCGTGGAGAAGGACACGGATGAGGGGAGAAGTGACGCTTCCGTGCCCCTCCCGCGCGCCTTCGTCCCGAAACCGGACGGCTCCTCCCGGTGAGTTCGCAGTTATCCGCGGTATGCGCGGCAAAGTGCGAACTCGCCGGGGGCACCTGCCGAAGGCGCACGGCTTCGTCCCGGAGCATCGCCCCCTTCGAGACCTTCCCGACATGGCGGCTGATCGGCGGCCTCAGCCTGTCCGGGGCCGCCGATCAGCCGCCCGAGGCGCCAGCTATCCAGCCGCAGGGGCCCGAGGCGCCGGCCGGCGTCCCCCGCCAGCCCCCGCCGGCCTCGATCGCCCAGCCGGCTAGAACCGGACCGGCGCGCGGACCACGATCGCTTCGAAGCCCGCGATCAGGCCGCTGCCGTTGTTCGGCGCGCCGGCCGAGAGGGCCGACATTTCGCCGGTCACTTCGCCGCAGGTCGCGTCGCTCGCTTCGATGACTTTTTCGCCGGCCAGGTAGCCCGCGATCTTGCAGGTGCCGGCTTCTTCTTTCGCGCCGCTCACCACACGCAGCCGCAGCACGTTCGCTTTTTCCGGCGGCTGCACGGCTTTGACGTTCTTTTCGATCGCCAGGAAGTGGATGCCCGCTTCGGTGACCTTCGCGATCTGGACCTTTTTCTGGGCCGGGAAGACGCGCAGCTCGAGCTTGCCGCCGCCCCCGACCCGCAGCTGCATGCCGAGGAAGGCCTTCTTGGCGACCGCGGGGGGCGTGCCGCTGATGATCCGGCCGGTCGCGGCGATTTCGAGGTCGGTGCCGATCACCGGCGTGCGGTACGCGCACTCTTCGGTCAATTTGCCGACCGTGATCTTCAGCGAGGTCTGCGCCCCGCCCCGCGTGCACCCTTTTCCGTTCAGTTTGAGGATTTCGCTGCGCTGGGCGGTCGTTTCGAGCGCGTTGCGGTAGATCGCGACGAAGGCGCCCGAGGCGGCCCCGGCCAGCGACAGGCCGAGACAGGAGACGAGGGCGGTGACGAGGAGGATCTTGGTCTTCATCGGAGCTCGTCAACCTAAACACAGCGCGTGCCGAGTGTTGCGCACCTCACGTTCTTGGGCGACGCATCCCAAATATCATCTGCGACATGACTCGACACCGACTCCCCGAGCCCGACCGCCCCTGGGTGATGCGCACCTACGCAGGCCACTCCGACGCGAAGCGCTCCAACGAGCTCTACCGCGGCAACCTCGCGAAGGGGCAGACCGGCCTCTCGATCGCCTTCGACCTGCCGACCCAGACCGGTTACGACCCCGACCACGTGCTGGCCCACGGCGAGGTCGGCAAGGTCGGCGTCTCGGTCGCCCACAAGGGCGACATGCACCAGCTGCTCGAGGGCATCCCGCTGGACGAGATGAACACGTCGATGACGATCAACGCGACGGCGGCCTGGCTGCTCGGCCTCTACGTCACGGTCGCCGAGGAGAACGGCGTCGAGCGCTCCGCCCTCTCCGGCACGACCCAGAACGACATCATCAAGGAGTACCTCTCGCGCGGCACCTACGCCTTCCCGCCCGAGCCGTCCCTGCGCCTGATCGCCGACATGGTCGCCTTCAGCGTCAACGAGGTGCCGCGCTGGAACCCGACCAACATCTGCAGCTACCACCTGCAGGAGGCGGGCGCGACGCCGGTCCAGGAGATCGCCTACGCGCTCTCCACCGCGATCGCCGTGCTCGACGAGGTGAAAGCGCGCGGCCAGGTCGCCGAGGCGGACTTCCCCAAGGTCTTCGGCCGCATCTCCTTCTTCGTCAACGCCGGCATCCGGGTGATCGAGGAGATCGCCAAGCTGCGCACGATGGGCGCGCTCTGGGAGGAGATCGGCCGCGAGCGCTACGGCGTCACCGACGAGAAGATGCTGCGCTTCCGTTACGGGGTCCAGGTCAACAGCCTGGGACTGACCGAGGCCCAGCCGGAGAACAACATCCAGCGGATCGTGCTCGAGGCGCTGGCGGTGACGATGAGCCGCGATGCCCGCGCCCGTGCCCTCCAGCTGCCCGCCTGGAACGAGGCGATGGGCCTCCCCCGCCCCTGGGACCAGCAGTGGTCCCTGCGCATCCAGCAGGTGCTGGCCAACGAGACCGACCTGCTCGAGTACCCCGACATCTTCGAGGGCTCGGTGGTCATGGACGGGCTGGTCGAGGAGCTGTCCGCCGGCGCCCGCGAGGAGATGAAGGTGGTCGAGGAACGCGGCGGCGCGGTCAAGGCGGTCCCCTACATGAAGGCGCGCCTGGTCGAGTCCCACCGCGAGCGCGTCGGCCGGATCGAGCGCGGCGAGCAGAAGGTGATCGGCCAGAACAGCTTCAAAGAGACCGAGGAGTCGCCGCTGACCGCGGGCGCCGACGGCGGCATCCTCACCCCGGACCCGGAGGTCGAGCGCGAGCGGATCGCGGCGCTGAAGGAGTGGAAGGCGAGCCGTGACCAGGACGCGGTCGACGCCGCCCTGGCGGAGCTCGCCAAGGTCGCCGCCGACGACGGCCAGAACATCATGCCCGCGACGATCGCCGCCGCCAAGGCGGGCGCGACGACCGGCGAGTGGGCCGAGGTCCTGCGTCAGGCCTTCGGCGCCTACCGCGCCCCGACCGGCGTCGACGGCGCCGCCCCGCCCGCCAACCGCTCCCAGCTCGACACGATTCGCCACCAGGTCGACGAGACCAGCGAGCGCATCGGCCACCGGATCAAGATCCTGGTCGGCAAGCCGGGCCTCGACGGCCACTCCAACGGCGCCGAGCAGATCGCCCTCCGTGCCCGTGATGTCGGCATGGAGGTCATCTACCAGGGCATCCGCCTCACCCCGGCGGAGATCGCCCAATCGGCCCTCCAGGAGGACGTCGACCTGGTCGGCCTCTCGATCCTCTCCGGCTCCCACCTCGAGCTGATCCCCGAGGTCGTCCGCCTCCTCGCCGAGGAGGGCGTCGAGGTCCCGGTCGTCGTCGGCGGCATCATCCCCGCCGCCGATGCGGAGCGCCTCCGCGCCGCGGGCGTCGCGGGCGTCTACACCCCGAAGGACTTCGACATCAACCAGATCATGGGCGAGATCGTCGAGCTGGTCGGAGACCGGGCCGGGGCGGGGGCGGCGGCTTAGGTTCGGGGTGGGTGGGGGTGCGGGGCGGCGGGGGTCTGGGCGGGGGTCGGGCGGGGGTCCGCGGCGCTGCCGGCCGTCCGAGGGAGGTCCTGGGCTCCTCATGGGGGTCCTGGCAGGCTGTGACCCCCATGAGGAGCCCAGGACGTGAGGGGTTCGTGAAAAAGGCGGCACAGGGACGTGAGGAAGTCGGACTTCCGTGACGATCGGGTCCGGGAGCCTCCACACCTCGGCCGGATCCGTGACGAAGATGCCGGGAACGTCACACTTT
>CALCIA010000064.1 GCA_937907435.1 uncultured Actinomycetes bacterium | reverse complement strand
CACAGCCTGCCAGGACCCCCATGAGGAGCCCAGGACCATCCTCGGACGGCCGCAACGGCCGGAACCCCTAGAACAGCGTGCCCTGCCCCGCCCCACCAGGCGCCGTAGTGAATGGCTGCGACCTCGGCTCTTCGCCGCTCGTCCTCTGCCGCATCCGCTGCTGTCCCCACCCCCGCAGCGCTCGGGTCGCCTTCCGCCTCTCCTCCGGGCGCATGTAGGCGCGCTTGCCGTAAAGCCGTTCGTACTCGGGCACGAGGTCGGGACGTTTGGCGTGGAGCCAGCCGAAGAAGACGTCCTTCACCTCGCCGCGCAGGTGCAGGGCGACGCCGCCGAGGAAGGTCGCGCCGGCCTCCTTCGCTCGGGCGACGATCGGCTCGACCTGGTCGGGGCTGTCGTTGATCCCCGGCATCAATGGCGCGATCAGGATCCCCGAGTCGATCCCCCGCCGCCGTAGCTCGGCGACCGCATCCAGCCGGGCGCTCGGGCTCGGCGTGTGCGGCTCGGTCAGCCGCCAGGCCTTCTCGTCGAGCGTCGGCACCGACAGGTTCACCGACACCCGCAGCCCCGCGTCCCGGAAGCGCTCGAAGATCTCGACGTCCCGCATCACCAGCGGCGACTTGGTCAGCACCGACACCGGCGTCTCCGCCGCCAGCAGCGCCTCAAGAATCTCCGGCAGCATCCGGTACTTCGACTCACACCACTGATACGGATCCGTATTGGTTCCCAGCGCAACGAGCTCCCGCCTCCAGCTCGGCCGCCCCAGCTCCGCCCGCACGAGCTCCGGCACGTTGACCTTGACGACGATCTCCCGCTCGAAGTCCCGACCGGCATCTAAATCCAGATAACTGTGAGTTCTTCGAGCAAAGCAGAACACGCAGGCATGAGTGCATCCCCGGTACGGGTTGATCGTCCACGAGAAGCCGAAGCTTTCGCCCGGCACGTGGTTCAAGGCGGAGCGGGCGCGGACCTCGTGGAAGTTGATGCCCATCGCCTCGGGCGCGTCGAAGGTGCGGACGACGGTGCCGTCGCCGATGCCGGGGAGCCGCATGTCGTTCTCGACCCTCTGCTCGTCCCACCTCATACGAACAGATGTTCGCATACTTCCACGATGCGCTACCGTAATTGACGTGAACGTAAGAAAGAGGTTCAGTGGGAGTGCGGGGGTGAGCGCCGACCACCAGAGCTACAAGTGGTGGGCTCTTTCCTGCACCAGCCTCGGCATGCTCCTCGTCGCCACCAACTCGGGGACGCTGATCATCGCCCTGCCGGACCTCGAGCGGGAACTCGGCACCAGCCTCCTGACGCTGGTCTGGGTGATCCTCGCCTACATGATCTCCTCGACCGTGCTGGTCCTCACCGCCGGTCGCCTCTCCGACCTCTTCGGCCGCAAGAACGCCTTCGTCGCGGCGTTCGTGATCTTCGGGCTCGCCTCGCTCGGCGCCGGCTTCGCCACCGACGGGACTCAGCTGATCCTCTGGCGGATCGTGCAGGGCATCGGCGGCGCCTTCATCTTCGCCAACGGGCCCGCGCTCGTCACCGACGCCTTCCCGCGCGAGCAGCTCGGCATGGCGATGGGCACCAACACGATGGTCGCCGCCGTCGGCCTCGTGATCGGCCCGGTCCTCGGCGGCGCCCTGGTCGGCATCGCCTGGCAGTGGGTCTTCTGGTTCAACGTCCCGTTCGCGATCCTCGGCGCGGTCTGGGCCGCCGCCGTCCTGCGCGAGCTCGCCACCCCGGACGCCCACCGCGGCCTCGACCTCCCCGGCACGCTCACCTTCGTGGTCGGGCTGACCGGCCTCGTCTACGGGATCTCGCGCGGCGGCATCTCCGGCTGGGACGACCCGCTGGTGATCGGCGGCCTCATCGTCGGCGTCGTGCTGCTCCCGCTCTTCGTCCTGATCGAGGCGCGCGCCGAGGCCCCGATGCTCGACCTCACGATCTTCAAGAACCGCCTCTTCGCCGCAGCCACCGCCGCCGCCTTCCTCAACGGGCTCTCGCGGTTCGCGCTGATGTTCATCTTCGTCTTCTACTACCAGGGCGCCCAGGGCGACGACCCGATCCTGGCCGGGATCAAGCTGGCGCCGATGGCGGTCGGGATGCTGATCGCCTCGCCGATCGCGGGCATCTACGCCGACCGTCACGGATCGAAATACATGGCCGCGATGGGGATGCTCGTCACCGCCCTCGGCCTCGCCCTGATGACGACCCTCCAGGCGGGGACCGGCTACTGGCTCGGCGGCCTCTACCTGTTCCTGGTGGGGGTCGGCTCGGGGATGTTCAACTCGCCCAACACCGCGGCGATGATGGGCGCCGTGCCGACCGAGCGGCGCGGCATCGCGGCGGGCGCGCGGACGATGCTGCAGAACACCGGCGCGGTCGTCTCGATCGCCTTCGTCCTTGCGATCATCACCGCCGCCGTGCCGACGAACGTCCTGTTCAAGATCTTCTCCGGGCTCGCCTCCGGGCTGACCAGCGCCCAGCTCGCCCCCTTCATCGCCAACATGCACACGGCGCTCTGGGTCCTCGCCGCGATCTCGGTGCTCGGCGCGGGCGTCTCGATGCTGCGGCCGAGCGAGAAGTCGGGCGCGCCGCGTCCCCGCCCGCGGCGCGCGGTCGCGATCGAGGAGGCGATCGCCGAGGAGATCGAGGCGACGCCATGAGCGGGGAGAAGCGAGAGGAGCGCGCGGCGCTGAAGATCGGCGACGTCGCCAGGCTGGCGGGCGTCACGCCACGGACGATCCGCTATTACGAGGAGATCGGCCTCCTGCCGGCCCCCGACGCGCGCGAGCCCGGCGCCCATCGCACCTACGCGCCGAGCGACGTCGAGCGGCTGACCGAGCTGACCCGCCTGAAGCACCTGCTCGGCGTCTCGCTCGAGGGCTTGAAGGATCTGGTCGCGGCCGAGGACGACCGCGCCGCGCTGCGCCGCGAGTGGCACGAAGGCGTGGAGGACCCGGTCCGCCGGCGGGAGATCATGGAGACGCTCGACGACCACGCCAGGCGCCAGCTTGAGCTGGCGCGCGCGCGTCGCGACGAAATCGCGGCGCTCGAAGCTGAGCTGCTGGAGCGGCGCGCCCGCATCCGTCGTCGCCTGCGCGAGCTCGACGACAAGCCCGCCACCGCCTGACCCCCACCGCCCAGCTGTTCCTTTTGCCGGACGGGTCGGCATAAGGAACAGCGGAAGCGGTCAGACGCCGGCGGTCTGCTCCTCGAAGTGCTTGGAGAGCATCGTCACCTGGCCCTGGTAGTTGGAGCCGAGGTCGGCGCCGTAGAGGCGCTCGGCCGGGGACTCCATCCACTCCAGCCCCAGCTTGCAGACGGGTTGGCGGTGCTCGACCATGAAGGGGACGTCACGGGCGCGCACCTCGAGCGCCGCGCGGCTGCCGGGCCGCGCGCCCGCCGGGTCGTAGCCGAAGCCGGGGTCGAAGAAGCCCGCGTAGTGGGTGCGCAGCTCGCCCGCGGTCGGGTCGTAGGCCATCATCTCGGCGGCGATCCGCGGCGGGATCGAGACGCCCTCGGCGGAGAGCAGCAGGTAGAAGATCTCCGGCTCGAGCACGATCTTGCCGCCCGCCTCCGGGTAGACCGGGTCCCAGTAGTCGCTCCAGCGGTAGGCGCGGACCTTGCCGAGGTCGACCGGCAGGCTGTTCTTCTTCGCCCGGTAGCCGACCACGCGGTCGGCCGGGCCGGAGACGTCGAGGCTGAGGAAGAGGCCGTCGGAGACCGCCAGCTCGGCCTCGGGGACGGGGTCGGAATCGAGGTAGACGAGCGGCGATTCCCCCTGCAGGGCGCGGATCCGCGCGTCGTCGAGGCGGACGTCGCCGCGGGCCAGGCGCAGCTGGTTCAGCGAGAGGCCGGTGCGCACCTGGACGGCGAAGGAGCGCGGCACGACCTCGAGGTAGAGGCGCCCCTCGTAGCCGGCCCCGATGTCGTCGAAGCGGTTATGGCGGTCGGTGATCACGCGGGTGAAGACGTCGAGCCGGCCGGTCGAGCTCTTCGGGTTGGCGCGGGCGCGGACGTCCTCGGGCAGGGCGAGGCGCTCGATCAGCGGCACCAGGTAGGGACGGTCGCGCTCCAGCACGGCGCCGTCGCGGAGGTCGACCTTCTGGAAGGCCAGCCCCTCGACCTTTTCCTCGACGGTGGAGTCGACGTCGGGCAGGAAGGAGCAGCGGAGCGCCCAGGCCTCGTCGCCGAGCCGCAGGTCGATGCTGGCGGGCTGGATCGCCTCGGGACGGATCCGGTACTCGCCCGAGCTGACCCACTCGCGCTCGATCGCCTCGGCCAGGGCCTGCGAAGGGAAGACGCCGCTCGCGCTCTGGGCCTCGCTCATCCAGCGGAGATTATTCGCCGCGCCCCCTCGGTGCCGAGGTGCGGGGCGAGGGCGAACTCGAGCACATCCGGGATCAGCCGGGTGAGGTCCTCCGTCTCCCCGCCGACCACCCGCCGGCTGAGCAGCGCGGCGATGCCGCCGACCACCGCTTCGTCGGTCGCGGGCGGGACCGGGGCGGAGCCGGGCGGGTCCGGCGCGCCGTCGCGCAGCAGCGGCACGAAGCTCTCGACTGCGGCCTGGTAGCGGTCGTAGATGCCACGGCCGGCGCGCAGGCCCTCGGCGAGGACGATCGTCGCCAGCGGCGGCTCGCCGGCCAGCAGGGTCAAGAGGACGGTGACGCCGGCCTGGACGCGGGCGGGCCACTCGGCAGCGGGGACGCAGGCCTCGACCACCGTGGTGCGGATGCGATCGACGGCGTGGTCGTAGGCGGCCACGAAGCAGTCGTCCTTACTGTCGAAGTGCTTGTAGAAGTCACTCTTCGACACGCCGGCGCGGTGGCCGATCATCGACACCGTGGTTTTCCGATACCCGACCTCGGCGAGGGTGAGGATGAGCGCCGAGATCAGTCGCTCGCGCTGGTTACGCGCGACGAACTCGGGAGACAAGCCATGACGGCCACGCGGCAGGCGATCCATCCTGTCATCGGAGTGTGACATCGCGAAGTCACATTCGCACCTGCTTCCCGGTCACCTTTTTCCTACACCGCGGTACGGAGAAGTCAGGAACTGGAGGAGCTCCGGAAGCAGGTCGACGACCTTGTCGGCGGCGTCGCGGCGGACCTCGCGCTGGACGATCCAGACGGTGCCGCCGACCAGCGCCTCCTCGAGCGTGGTGGGCTTGCCGGTGCCCGCCGGCGCGGCTTCCCGCAGGCGGCCGATGAAGGCCTCCACCGCCGCTTCGTAGCGCGCCGCCGATTCGGGGCCCGCGGCGGGCGCCTCGACCAGGCAGAGCTTGGCCTCCGCCGGGTGGGCGGCGATGAACTCGAGCAGGGCGCGCAGGCCGGCCTCGGTGCGGGCCTCCCAGTCCTCGCCGCCGAGCGGCGCGCACGCCTCGGTGACCTGGGCTTCCGCCTCGGCCACGGCCAGGTCGAAGGCGGCGAGGAAGAGCTCCTCTTTGCCGGAGAAGTTGTCGTAGAGGGTTTTGCGGGCGACGTGGGCGCGGCGCACGACATCGGCGATCTTGGTCGCCTCGTAGCCCTGCTCGGCGCAGAGCTCGGCCATCGCGTCGATCATCCGGCGTCGCTTGTGGGCGGCGATGAACTCCTGGGGAAGCCGCGGCCGGGTTGCGCTCACAAATGCTCCCGAAGTCGGTTGGGGAGCATGCGCACAAGGATACCCAGTGTCAGGAAGTCCATGCTCCGTTCAATATTTCTTCTGGTACCGTGCAAAAACATAGATCGTTTCTATTGGGAACGTGGCGGGTGTCTGGCTACCTGGTCCAGGGACCACGCCGAATTCCTACACCACAGTTTCTTGGTCTCATCCGACAGAAATCAGATCAACCGGGACGTCCTCCTGACCGCGCTGGGGGATGAGTGGCCCGAGGAGCAGATCCAGGTCGCGGCGGAGATGCTCGCCGACAGCGAAAGCCGGTTCCCTTCCGGACCGCGGCGGCTGCCCGGCGAGCTGGTCCGGGCGATCCAGCGCGAGCGCCTGCTGGTGGGGATGCTGCGCGCGATCTCCGAGCTCGGCTATCGCTCGACCAACGTGCAGGACGTGATCGAACGCGCGGGCGTGTCCCGGCCCACCTTCTACGAGCACTTCGCCAACAAAGACGACTGCTTCCTTGCCGCCTTCGACACCTGCGCCGCACGACTTCGTGACCAGATCGAGACCGCGGCCGACCAGGGCGGTGACGTCTGGCGCGACCGGATCCGCAGCGGCTTCAACGCCCTCCTCGCCTTCACCGCCACCGAACCGGACGCGGCGCGCATGGTGATCGTCGAGGCCCGCGCCGCCACCCCGGACGCCTCCCTCCGCCGCGTCGCCCTGCTCGACTACTTCGCCTCCTGCCTCGACACCAAAGTCCGCGAACTGCTCCCCGCCGGCAGCGCCCACTCGACCGTGACCGCCTCCGGCGTCGTCGGCGGGGTCGAATCACTCCTCTACGCCCGCCTCAACAAGAACCAGATGGACGACCTCCCGGCCCTTCTCCCGTCGCTGATGTACTTCGCCGTCCTCCCGTACGAAGGGCACCTGGCGGCCAGCGAGGAGCTCGGCCTCAAAACGACCTAGGCGCCCGCGGCACCCCGGTCGCCCGCACTCAGGTCCGGGAGGTGCTCAGCTCGCGGCGCACCGCCGGGGCGACCTCGGTGCCGAAGAGCTCGATCGAGCGCATCACCTCGGCGTGGGGGAGGGTGCCGACGCTGAACTGGATGAGGAAGCGGTCGTGGTGGAAGATCGCGTGCTGGTGGAGGATCTTCTCGGTGACCTCGGCGGGGGAGCCGACCAGGTTGGCGCCCTCGGGCCGCCGGCTCGCTTCGAAGCCGGCGCGGGACATCGGCTGCCAGCCGCGCTCGCGGCCGATGCGGTCCATCATCCGGGCGAAGGCCGGGAAGGCGGTGTCGGCAGCTTCCTGTGACGTCGGCGCGATGAAGCCGTGCGAGTTGATGCCGAGCGCGGGACGCGGCGCGTTCGCTTTCAACGCCGCGATGGAGTGCATTTCGGCGAACGGCCTGAAGCGGGCCGGCTTGCCGCCGATGATCGCCAGCGCCATCGGCAGGCCCAGTTCGCCGGCCCGGCGCGCCGACCGTGGCGAGCCGCCGACCGCGACCCAGACCGGCAGCGGGTCCTGGAGCGGCCGCGGGTAGACGCCGCGGCGGTCGATCGGCGGGCGGAGCCGTCCGTCCCAGGTGACCTCGGCCTCGGCGCGCACCGCCAGCAGCAGCTCGAGCTTCTCGGCGAAGAGCTCGTCGTACTCGTCCAGGTCATAGCCGAAGAGGGGGAAGGACTCGACGAAGGACCCGCGGCCCGCCATGATCTCGGCGCGGCCGCCGGAGAGCAGGTCGAGCATGGCGAAGTCCTGGAAGACGCGGACCGGGTCGTCGGAGCTGATCACCGAGACGGCGCTGGTGAGGCGGATGCGCTCGGTGCGCTCGGCCGCGGCGGCAAGCGCCACGGCGGGGGCGGAGACGGCGAAGTCGGGGCGGTGGTGCTCGCCGACGCCGAAGACGTCGAGGCCGACCTGGTCGGCCAGCTCGATCTCCTCGATCAGGTCGCGCAGGCGCCGCTCGGCGCTCACCACGGGCCCGCCCTCGACCTCGGGGGTCAGCTCCGCGAAGGTGTAGACGCCGAGTTCCACTCGTGGCCCGATCCTAGTGCCGGCGCTGGGTGGCGCCGGGCGCGACGCTGAGTCAAGATGCCGCCATGGTCGGCGAACGGAGCGAGGAGGGGTTCGCCGCCCTCACCCTGGAAGGCGACGCGCGCGGCGGACTGGAGGCGGTCTTCGTGCCGGAGGCGGGGATGATCTGCTGCTCGCTGCGGCACCGCGGCGAGGAGCTGCTCGGGCAGCGGGGCGGGCTGCGCGCCTACGTCGACCACTACTCGACGATGGGGATCCCCTTCCTGCACCCGTGGGCGAACCGGCTCGGCGCCGATCGCTTCGCGCTCGGCGGGCGGCAGGTCGACCTCGGCCTGCCCGACCTCCCGCTGAAGCGCGACGAGAACGGGCTGCCGATCCACGGGCTGCTGTCGGCGGCGCCCGGTTGGCGGGTGGGACGCCACGTCGAGCTGGACGGCGGCGGCGCGCTCGCCGCGAGCTTCGACTTCGGCGCCTACCCGCACCTGCTGGAGGCGTTCCCGTTCCCGCACCTGGTGGAGATCGAGGCGACCCTGGTCGAGGGTTCGCTGGAGATCGCGACCAGCGTCACCGCGACCGCCGACGTCGCCGTGCCGATCGCCTTCGGCTTTCATCCCTACCTGCGGCTGCCGGGCGTGCCGCGCGCCGACTGGATCCTCGAGGCGCCGGTCCACGAGCGCTTCGTCCTCGGACGGGACGGCTTGCCGACCGGCGAGCGGGAGGGGATCGCGATCGAGACCGGGCCGCTCGGCGAGCGCACCTATGACGACGCCTTCCGCGCGCCCCCGCCCGGCACCGCCTTCACCCTCGTCGCTCCCGATCGCCGGATCGAGCTGCGCATGGACAGCGGTTATCCGTTCACCCAGATCTTCGCCCCCGCCGACACCGACGCGGTCGCGATCGAGCCGATGACCGCCCCCACCAACGCGCTCCTCGCCGGCGGCCCCGAGTTGGCCTTCATCCCGCCCGGCGAGACCTTCGGTGCGGCTTTCTCGATTCAAGTTTTCGAGAATTGACGCCCGAGACGACGCCCTGACGACCGACGGCACCCCTTATCCTTTACTTCTGATGCCAAGAGTAAAGGGACAGACGAAGATCTCCGCCAAGCACCAGGTGACGATCCCGGTGAGCGCGCTGCGCGACGCCGGGATCCGCACCGGGGACGTCCTCAAGGTCGAGGCCGACGGCGCCGGGCGCCTGGTCCTGACCCGGGTCGACGAGCTGCTCGCCCGCTACAGCGGTCGCCTGGCGACCGGCGGTCGTCTCGGCAAGGCGGTCGAAGGGCTGCGTGAGGAGTGGCGGTAGTCCTCGACTCGGCCGCCGTCGTCGCCTTCCTCGACCAGGACGACGCGCTGCACGGCGCGGCCGATGCCGCGATCCGCAAACTGATCGCGGCCAACCGGTTCTTCGCCTCGGCGGTCACCTTCGCCGAGGTCCTGACCGGCGCCCACCTCCAGCATCACGACGAAGCGGTGGTCCGCGGCTTCTTCGACGACCTCATCGCCAAGATCCTCCCGGTCGAGACCACCACCGCCGAACGGGCCGCGCAGTTGCGTGCGGACCACAAGGCCCTGCGCATGCCCGACGCCCTGATCCTCGCCGCCGCGGACGGCCACCCGGACGTCGACCTGATCGTGACCGGTGACGCCGGGTTCAGGACCGTGCGGGGGCTTAGCTGTCGGGTGAGTCTTTTGCGGTGAGGGGGTGCGCGATGGGTTGGGGTTCGCTGCCCTGCCGGCCGTCCGAGGATGGTCCTGGGCTCCTCATGGGGGTCCTGGCAGGCTGTGACC
>CALCIA010000063.1 GCA_937907435.1 uncultured Actinomycetes bacterium | reverse complement strand
GAGAGATCGACGGAATGGCCGCCGCCATGGCTGTCGCCGGACCTGAGGACCTGCGCGGCGGTCTGCGCCCCGTGGACCATCGACTGGTTGCGCTTCATGCGCTGGGCCCAGGCGGGTGGGCCGGAACCCTCCGATCCGCCCGTGGGCGCCGTGGGCGTGCTTGGTGAATTGGCGCCGACCGTCCCTCCGGTCGACGAGCCGCCGGTTGCGGCGAAACTGGACCGGGCGCCGGCGGCGAAGCTTTCCCGCATCGAACTGCCGGCTTGAGCGGCGGCGCGCCGCACAGGAGCCGCGGCGGCTGAAGCGGCCGCTCGCCCGACCCCGCCGAGTCCGGCCGCGACGCCCGACGCGCCGGACCGGTCGGCTGAAGCAAGGCTGTAGGCGGAGGACGCGCCGCCGGCCATTGCCGCCCCACCGCGCGCGGCGGCGGCAGTGCCGGAAGCCGCAGCCATCGCCCCCCTGCCGGCCAGGCCGAGCGCGCCGGCGCCGGCCATCGCCGTACCCGCGACGGCCAGGCCAGTCCCGACGGCGGCGCCCGCGCCGAGCTGGGGCGCGCCGGAGACCAGGCCGGTGGCGATGCCGGGGCCGAAGATGCCGAGGCCCAGCATGGCGAGGGCGGCCAGCACGACGGACAGCGCTTGCTCGACCGTCGGCTGGCCGCCGGCGTAGGTCTGCGTGAACTGCGAGAAGAGCCCGGTGCCGATGCCGACGATGACGGCCAGCACCATCACCTTGATGCCGGACGCGACGATGTTGCCGAGCACCTTCTCTGCGAGGAAGGCGGTCTTGTTGAAGAGGGCGAAGGGAATAAGGATGAAGCCGGCCAGTGTGGTCAGCTTGAATTCGATCAGCGTGACGAAGAGCTGAACCGCCAGAATGAAGAAGGCGATCAGCACCAGGACCCACGAGACCATCAGCACCGCGATCTGCACGAAGTTCGCGAAGAAGCTGGTGAAGCCCATCATCTGGTTGGCCGCATCGAGCAGCGGCTGTCCGGCGTCGAGCCCGACCTGGGCGAGCTTGCCCGGCCGCAGGAAGTCGGCGGTGCTGATAGACGAGCCGCCCGCCTTCAGGCCGAGGCCGGCGAAGCTGTTGAAGACGATGGCCGATAGATTGTTGAAGTTGTTGATGATGAAGGCGAAGAAGCCGATGTAGAGGGTCTTCTTCACCAGGCGCTGGAGGATGTCCTCGTCGGCGCCCCAGGCCCAGAACAGGCCTGCAAGGGTGATGTCGATGACGATCAGCGTGGACGAGAGATAGCCGACTTCGCCCTTGATCAGGCCGAAGCCGGAATCGATGTAGGTGGTGAAGGTGTTGAGGAAGGTGTCGATGACGCCGACGTTGTTCATCGCGCATCTCCCTTAGAAGGGGTGGCCGGCGCGGCAGCGCCTGGGGGCGTTTGTGGCGGCAGAGGCCGCGCCGGCCTGCCGAAGAATCGCTGGCGGTTCTCCTCCCAGACCGCGACGCAATGCGGGTCCTCGGCATCCTGGGGACCGAGCGCGCTGCAACGGCGCAGCTCGGCCGAGAGGTCGTCGGATGCTGGTGTGACGATGGTCGGAGGGGTCTCGGCAATGGGGGCCGAGTGGCGCCGGTTGGTCACCACAAGAGCCGTGATGGCGACCGCGATCAGGGCGACGATCGCGGCGGCGCGGAAGATTTCCGACCGTCCCAGCATCGCCGCGCCTCAGTTGCCGCTGAACATGGTGACGTTTCCGGGCTGATAGCCGGTGCGCGTCGAGAAGGTCTTGTAGTTCTGCTGGCCTTGCGCCTCGGCCGAGGCGGTACGCGCCTGCTCCAGGGCGTCGGCCCGACTCTTGGCCGACAGCACGGCGACGAGATCGGAAAGCTGCTGAGATTGCAGCGCCAACAGTTGGTTGCCGGCCTGTGCCGCCTGCAGCGCGCCGGTGGCGCTCTGGCTGGCCGTGACTAGCGAGGTCATCGCACTGGAGTTCGTCGGGATGTTGCCGACCACGCCCGCCTGTACCTTCAGGCTGTCCTCGAAGGCGGCGACGGAGTTCTGCCAGCGGGTCTGCGCGTTGGCGACCATGGCGGTGGTCGAACCTGTGCCGGCGGCCGAACCGTAGCTCGTCGAATAGGCCTGCTCGATGCGCTGGACGTTGAAGGCGATGTTCTGCGCCTGACCTAGCAGTGACTGGGTCTGGGCGATCGACGACTGAAGCTGGGTCAACGTCGACATCGGCAGGTTTGCAAGGTTGCGCGCCTGGTTGACCAGCGACGTCGCCTGGTTGGTCAGCATCGTGATCTGATTGTTGATCTGCTGCAGCTCGCGCGCGGCGGTGAGCACGTTCTGGCCGAAGTTGGTCGGGTCGTAGACGATCCACTGCGCCGAGGCGGGCGGCACGGCGACGGCCAGGGTGAGCACGGCGGCGCTTGCCGCCGCCAGATGGCGCAGCTTGATCATGATGATGTCTCCAGGTTGATCAGGTCAGGGATGAGATCGGCGGCCCAGAGGAGCTCGTGGTCCGCGAGCCAAGCGGGCGTGAAAGCATCGCGGCCGTGCTCGGCGACGACGCGCTCGATCGCGGCGTGGTCCGCCTTGGAGGAAGCGGCACAGAAGGCGAGCGCTACGGGGCCGAGACCTAGCTCGAACAGGCGATTGCCGCGGCGCGACTGGCAGTAGTAGTCGCGCTTCGGCGTAGCGCGCGCGAGGATCTCGATCTGGCGATCGTTGAGACCGAAGCGGCGGTAGATCGCGGTGATCTGCGGCTCGATCGCGCGCTCGTTCGGCAGGAAGATACGCGTCGGACAGCTCTCGACGATCGCGGGCGCGATGTTGCTGCCGTCGATATCCGACAGCGACTGCGTGGCGAAGACGACGGAGGCATTCTTCTTGCGCAGCGTCTTCAGCCACTCGCGGAGCTGCTGGGCGAAGGCCGGATCGTCGAGGACCAGCCACCCCTCGTCGATGATGAGCAAGGTCGGCCGGCCGTCGAGGCGGCCCTCAATGCGATGGAAGAGATAGGTCAGCACGGCGGGCGCCGCTCCGGCGCCGATCAGGCCCTCGGTCTCGAACGCCTGCACCGGAGCGGAGCCGAGCTGCTCAGCCTCGGCATCGAGTAGGCGGCCCGAGGCTCCACCGACGCAATAGGGCTGCAACGCCTGCTTCAGCGCCGTTGACTGCAACAGGACCGCCAGGCCGGTGATGGTGCGCTCGCCCACGGGCGACGACGCCAGCGAGCTCAGCGCCGACCAGACATGCTCCTTGGCGGTCGGATCGATGGTGACGCCCTCCTTCGCGAGGATGGCCGCCACCCACTCCGCCGCCCAGGCGCGCTCCGACTGATCGTCGATGCGGGCAAGCGGCTGCAGCGACACCGAATGTTCCGATCCAGCCGACAGGCTGCCGCCGAGATCGTGCCAATCGCCGCCCATGGCGATCGCCGCGGTGCGGATCGACCCGCCGAAATCGAAAGCGAAGATCTGGTTGTTGCGGTAACGGCGGAACTGCATCGCCATCAGCGCGAGCAGCACCGACTTGCCCGCGCCGGTCGGGCCGACGATCAACGTGTGGCCGACGTCGCCGACATGCAGGCTGAGTCGGAAGGGCGTCGAACCTTCCGTCTTGCCGTAGAGCAGCGGCGGCGCCTGGAAATGCTCATCCCTTGCCGGCCCAGCCCAAACTGCCGAAAGCGGGATCATGTGCGCCAGGTTGAGCGTCGAGACCGGCGGCTGACGGACGTTGGCGTAGGCATGGCCGGGGATGGAGCCGAGCCAGGCCTCGAGCGCATTCACTCCTTCCGGCATGCAGGTGAAGTCGCGGCCCTGAATCACCTTCTCCACCAGCCGGAGCTTTTCAGCGGCGAGACCCGGGTCCTCGTCCCAGACAGCGACTGTCGCAGTGACATAGGCTTGGCCAACATCGTCGGAGCCCAATTCCTGCAGGGCGAGATCGGCGTCGGCGGCCTTGTTGGCCGCGTCGGAGTCGACGAGGGTCGACGCCTCGTTGGTCATCACCTCCTTGACGATGGCGGCGATGGACTTGCGCTTGGCGAACCACTGCCGGCGGATCTTGGTGAGCAGCTTCACCGCTTCGGTCTTGTCGAGGAGGATCGCCCGGGTGGACCAGCGGTACGGGAAGGCGAGCCGGTTCAGCTCGTCGAGGATGCCGGGATGCGTCGTTGTCGGGAATCCGACCACAGTGAGCGTGCGAAGATGATGGGCGCCGAGGCGGGGCTCGAGGCCGCCGGCAAGCGGCTCATCGGCGAGCAACGCATCGAGGTGCATCGGTGTCTCGGGCACGCGGATGCGCTGCGCACGGGTCGAGATGGTCGAGTGCAAGTAGGTCAGCGTGTCGCCGTCGTCGAGCCAGGCCACCTCGGGCATGAACCCCTCGACCAGTTGCAAGACGCGATTGGTCCTATCGACAAAGCCGCGCAGCAGCTCCCACGGATCGACGCCCGTCTGCGCGCGGCCCTCGTAGAGCCAGCCCTCGACGCGGGAGGCGTCCTCGGCGGGCGGGAGCCAGACGAAGGTCAGGAAGTAACGGCTCTCGAAATGCGCGCCAGCCTCTTCGAAGGCGTCCTGGCGCTCGAGATCAACCAGCGCTGACGCCGGATCGGAAAAGCTGCTGTGCGGATAGGTCTGCGCGGCGATCCGTTGCGCCTCGACAAAGATCGCCCAGCCGGAGCCGAGACGGCGCAGCGCGTTGTTGAGTCGGGCGGTCACGCCCACCAGCTCGGCCGGCGTGGCGCTATCGAGGTCCGGTCCGCGAAAGCGCGCCGTGCGCTGGAAAGAGCCATCCTTGTTGAGGACAACGCCCTCTTCGACCAAGGCCGCCCAGGGCAGGAAGTCGGCGAGACCGGCGGGACGACTGCGATATTCTGCAAGGTTCAGCATCGGAGCCTCAGACGCCGAGAAAGGCTGGGTAACGAAGGTGCCGGCGCACCACGTCGACGAACTGCGGATCGCGCTTCGCCGCCCAGACGGCCGCGGTGTGACCTACCGCCCAGATCAGCGCGCCGGGGATCCAGAGCCGCAGGCCGAGGGCGATCGCCGCGGCGAGCGTGCCGTTGGCGATCGCGACGGTCCGCGGCGCGCCGCCCATCAGAATTGGGTCGGTAAGCGCGCGATGGACCGGCGCGAAGAAGCCGGGCACGTCGGGATCGACGATCGCGGCCATCAGACCAGCGCTCCGCCGGAGAACGAGAAGAAGGAGAGGAAGAAGCTCGACGCGGCGAAGGCGATCGACAGGCCGAACACAATCTGGATCAGCCGGCGGAAGCCGCCGCTCGTGTCGCCGAAGGCGAGCGTCAGGCCGGTCACGGTGATGATGATGACCGAGATGATCTTCGCGACGGGCCCTTGCACCGACTCCAGGATGGAGTTGAGCGGGGTCTCCCACGGCATGGAGGAGCCGGAGGCGTAAGCCGCCGGGGCGAAGGCGAGCGTCAGGGTCGCGAGCGTAACGAGCTCGGCCACGCGGCGACGCGAAGAATGAGCGACAGCGAGAACACGGATCATGATGGGTCTCCGGGGGGCAAGAGGTCGCCGCCCGCCCCGGCGGACTGGACGCGGTAATCGCCGGTGGCGGGATCGAGACCGGCGATGAGTGCGAGTTCGGAAAGGCGGCGTTCGCTGCCGCGCCCGCGCAGCACCGCGACGAGATCGATAGTCTCGGCGATTAGCGCCCTGGGGACGGTGACGACGGCTTCCTGGATGAGCTGCTCGAGGCGGCGCATCGCGCCGAGCGCGGTGCCGGCGTGGATCGTGCCGATGCCGCCGGGGTGGCCAGTGCCCCAGGCCTTCAAGAGGTCCAGCGCCTCCGCGCCGCGCACCTCGCCGATCGGGATGCGATCGGGGCGCAGGCGCAGCGAGGAGCGGACCAGATCGGAGAGCGAGGCGACGCCGTCCTTGGTGCGGAGCGCCACAAGGTTGGGCGCGCGGCATTGCAGCTCGCGGGTGTCCTCGATCAACACCACGCGGTCGGTGGTGCCGGCGATCTCAGCCAGGAGGGCGTTGGTGAGCGTGGTCTTGCCGGTCGAGGTGCCGCCGGCGACGAGGATGTTCTTGCGATCAGCCACGGCGGCGCGGAGCACCGCGGCCTGGCCGGCCAGCATGATGCCGGCGGCGACATAGTCGTCGAGGGTGAAGACGGCGACGGCGGGCTTGCGGATCGCAAAAGCCGGCGCGGCCACCACCGGCGGCAACAGGCCCTCGAACCGCTCTCCCGTCTCGGGCAGCTCGGCCGAGACACGCGGTTTGTCGGCATGGACCTCCGCGCCGACATGGTGCGCGACCAGGCGCACGATCCGCTCGCCATCGGCGGCGGACATCGTCCGGCCGCTATCCTCCAGACCTCCCGACAGCCGGTCTATCCAAAGCCGGCCGTCGGGGTTGAGCATCACCTCGACGATCGACGGGTCTTCGAGGAAGCCGGCGATGGCGGGACCGAGCGCGGTGCGCAGCATGCGCGCACCGCGGGAGAAGGCCTCGGAATGAAGTGGTGTGACCGCCACGATCGTCCCCGTCATTGGCAAATCGCGACACGCGACTAGCGACGGGGACGATTAGAAAAGGCAGTAAGTAGGGCGATTCAACAAGTATTCAGATGGCGTAGGGACCAGGCGTAAAGCAGAGAAAAAATACTTGCTGGGTGCGGACTCGGTTTCAACGGCTTCGGTGATGCTCCGGTTATTCGGGATCGCGTCTAGTCGGTGTCCGCCGATCGAGTCGGGTCTTCCCGCGCATCGTCGGGGATCTCTTGCCGAAGCTTTGGCCCCTGGCTGAGGCGCCGGCCAAGCGCGGCGACGAAGTTGTCGTAGCGAGGTCCAGCCTGCGCCCGCGCCGCCTTGGCAGCCGGTTCAGGAAGCGCCGGTGTCGTGGTGAGCCAGAAGCGGATGAACAGGGCGAGCGTCTCCACGGCGATGCCGACGTCGCGCTCGAGCCGCGCCAGGCGCCGGTCCTGCTGATCGAGGCGTTTGGCGATGGCAGCCTCGCGCCGCTCATCTGCGTCCGGCGAAAGGAACGAGGCGATGG
>CALCIA010000062.1 GCA_937907435.1 uncultured Actinomycetes bacterium | reverse complement strand
GCCCGGGCCGTGGCGAGAGGGGCGGGTCCCTAACCGGGCGACAGCTTGCGGGGCCACGGCCTCCCCGGGCGACAGCTTGAGGGTCCCCGTCCCTTCCGGTACGGCACCGGGATGGCCTGCCGGCCGCTCGGCCAATAGTCTTCACGGATCGATGGCTAGTACGGGGCAAACGGACGTGCGGGCGGCCGTGTCCGACCTTCTCTTCGAGGGGCGGGTGCTGCGGCGCGCGGGGATCGTCGGGCCGATGCGTCCGGACAAGGCGCTGCGGGTCGGCTCCACCTTCCTGCGCTGGGGTGCGTCGCCCGCGACCGGGGTCACCGTGGCCGCGATCGAGCATCCGCACGAGATCGCGATCCTCGACGAACGCGGCTCGCTGACCTGGCGCCGCCTGCACGAGCGCTCCAACGCGCTCGCCCACTCCTTCGAAGCGCTCGGCATCGGCGCCGGCGACGGGATCGGCGTGATGGCGCGCAACCACCGCGGCTTCCTCGAGGCGACCCTCGCGGCGGCCAAGCTCGGCGCCTCGGCGCTCTACCTCAACACGATGTTCGCCGGCCCGCAGCTGGTCGAGGTGATGAAGCGGGAGGGGCCGAAGGCGCTCGTCTACGACGAGGAGTTCGGCGACCTGCTGGCCGGGGTCGAGCCGAGCGTCAAGCGGATCATCGCCTGGCACGACGGCGCGCCGCCCGCGGAGGCGACGACGGTCGAGCAGCTGATCGCCGCCGGCGACCCGTCCGACCTCGCGCCGCCGCCAGGCAAGGCTCGCTTCGTGATCCTCACCTCGGGCACCACCGGGACGCCGAAGGGCGCCCAGCGGACCAGCCCCGACGGGCTGATGACGCTCGCCTCGCTGCTCGACATGATCCCCTACCGGCGCGGCTCGACGATGATGATCGCGGCACCGCTGTTCCACTCCTGGGGCTTCCTGCACTTCGTCATCTCGCTGCCGACCACCTCGACGATGGTGCTGCGGCGCCGCTTCGACCCGGAGGGGACCCTGGCGGCGATCGAACGCACCCGCGCCGACGTGCTCGCGGTGGTGCCGGTGATGATCCAGCGGATCCTCGGCCTGCCCGAGGAGACGTTGGGGCGCTACAAGCTGCCGTCGCTGAAGATCGCGGCGCTGTCGGGCTCGGCGCTGCCGGGCGAGCTGGCGACCCTGTGGATGGACCGCTTCGGCGACAACATCTACAACCTCTACGGCTCGACCGAGGTCTCCTTCGCCACGATCGCCACGCCCGCCGACCTGCGCGCCGCGCCGGGGACCGCCGGGCGGCCGCCGCGCGGCACCACCGTCCGCCTCTTCGACGAGGACGGCAAGGACGTCGCGCCCGGCGAGGTGGGGCGGATCTTCGTCGGCAACGACATGAAGATGGAGGGCTACACCGGCGGCGGCAACAAAGAGGCGATCGAGGGCCTGCTCTCCAGCGGCGACGTCGGCCACTTCGACCCCGACGGGCGCCTCTTCGTCGACGGCCGCGACGACGAGATGATCGTCTCCGGCGGCGAGAACGTCTTTCCGCGCGAGGTCGAGGACCTGCTCGCCGACCTCGATGGGATCGCCGAGGTGGCGATCATCGGCGTCGCGGACGAGAAGTTCGGCCAGCGGCTGAAGGCCTTCGTGGTGCTGGAGGAGGGCGCGTCGGTGACCGAGGCCGAGCTCGGCGCCCACGTCAAGGCCAACCTGGCCTCCTACAAGACGCCGCGCGAGGTCGAGTTCTTGGACGAGCTGCCGCGCAACGCGACCGGCAAGGTGCTGAAGCGGGAGCTGAAGGCTCGCGAGACGAGCAGCCGGGACGCCCAGTAGGCTTCCACCGCATGACTGAGCCTGCGAGGCAGCTGAAGGCGGTTCGGGAGGCGAACCGCGACATGCACGCCGTCGCGCAGCAGGCGCTGGAGTGGGTGAAGGTCTCCGAGGAGCGCGTCGCCGCGGCCGAGAGCAGCGCCGACAAGGTCCGCGCCGAGCTCAAGGAGCGGGCGATGAAGACGCTGCGCGAGATAAGCGCGCAGGCGCGCCGGCAGATCGAAGCCGCCAAAGAGGCACAGGCGGCCGCCGAGTCGAAGCTGGCCGCCGCCGAGGCGGGGCGCGACCGCGCCGAGAACTCTTTCGAGGAACTGCGCCGCACCTCCCAGGCGGAGCGCGAGCGGACGCTCGCCAAGGCCTCCGAAGCGGGGGCCGACGCCGACGCCAAGGTCGAAGCCGCCGAGTCGCGGGCGAAACGTGAAATCGAGGAGGCTGAGCGCGAGGTCGAGGAGGCGAAGGTCTCCGTGCGCACCGAGATCGACCGTCGGGTCGAGGAGGCGCGCCGGCGGATCCAGGCCGACGCCGACAAGCGCGTCGCCGAAGCCGAGCAGCGCGCCGCCGAATCGGAGGCCGCCGCGGAAGCTGCCCACGACACCGCGATCGAGCTCGAGAAGGAGATCGAGAAGCGGGTCATGGAGGGGACCGAGGAGGTCCGCCGGGAAGCCGAAGAGAGCGTCCGCAAGCTGGTCGAGAAGGTGGAGCGCGAAGCCGAAGGCTCCGCCCGCGCCCGCGCCGAGGCGCAGCTGGAGGCGGAGTCCGAGCGGATCAAGCAGCAGGCCCAGCGCCGCGAGGAGCGCGCCCGGGCGGCGACCGAGGAAGACATCCGCGCCAGCGTCAGCAAGGCGCGGCGCGAGGTGCAGGCGGCCGCCGAGGACGACGGCCCCACCTGGCTGCGGGGCAGCGCCCAGAAACCGCAGTCGCCCGCCGGCTACCGCACCTACTAGCACCGGCGGCCCCCGGCCGGTTAACCTCGCTGATCCATGCGGGAGGTGCGGATCAGGGACACGCTGAGCGGGGCGGTGCAGACGCTCGACGCCGATCATGAGGTCGGCATCTACGCCTGCGGCCCGACCGTCTACAGCCGCATCCACATCGGCAACGCGCGGCCCTTCGTCGTCTTCTCGCTGTTCGCCCGCTTCCTGCGCTCGGAGGGCTACAAGACCCGCCTCGTCATCAACGTCACCGACATCAACGACAAGATCTACACCGCGGCGGCGCGGGCGGGGGAGGGGTCGGCGCAATTCGCCGCGCGGATGACCGCCGCCTACGTCGAGGACACCGACCGCCTCGGCCTCGGCCGGCCCGATGCCGAGCCGAAGGCGACCGAGACCGTCGACGGGATCGTCGAGCTGATCGCCCACCTGATCGAGGGCGGCCACGCCTACGAGTCCGGCGGCGACGTCTACTTCCGCGTCCGCAGCTTCTCCGGCTACGGCAAGCTCTCCAACCGCCGGCCCGAGGACATGGACCAGGGCGAGGAGTCGGGCTCGGCGAGCCTCAAGGAGGAGCGCCTCGACTTCGCCCTCTGGAAATCGACCAAGGAGGGCGAGGACACCTCCTGGGAGTCGCCCTGGGGCGCCGGGCGGCCCGCCTGGCACATCGAGTGCTCGGTGATGGCCGAGCGGGAGCTGGGCGCCTCCTTCGCCGTCCACGGCGGCGGCTCCGACCTGGTCTTCCCCCACCACGAGAACGAGATCGCGCAGTCCGAGGCGGCCGGGCGGCCCTTCGCCCACGTCTGGATGCACAACGGGATGGTCGACTCGGCCGGCGAGAAGATGTCGAAATCGGAGGGGAACATCTTCCAGTTGAGCGAGGCGCTCGACCGTTATGGCCGCGAGGCGGTGGTCGCGTACCTGATCTCCGGGCACTATCGGCAGCCGCTGGCTTTCGGGAAGCTGCCGATGGAGGAAGCGGTGGCAAGGGTCGAGCGGCTCAGGAATTTCTTCCGCGAGCACCCGGTCGGATACACCGCGTGGATCGAGGGGGGAGTGACTCTCTCGCCGACCGCGGATCCGGTGTCCGCGACCGGTGGTCCCGCCGGAGAGCGCGTTGCCGGGTTTCTCGACGCGTTGGCCGACGACTTCAACACTCCGCGCGCAATGGCTGAAGTGTTCGAGCTGGTCAGCGAAGCGAATCGCACCGACATACCCAATGCCCCCGCCGCCATCCTTCACATGCTCGGCCTCGTCGGCTTGGCGTCCTTGGCAGCGGGTGATGAAAACGCCGACGCCGCGGCCGAGCGGATGATGCTCGAACGCCAGGACGCTCGCGCCGCCAAGGACTTCGCTCGGGCTGACGAGATCCGCGACGAGCTGGCCTCGATGGGCTACGAGGTCCGTGACTCCGCCGATGGTCCGCGCCTCGTGCCGAAGTCCTGATGGCCGGGCAGATCATCTACGGGGTCCAGCCGGTCCACGAGGCGGAGCGGGGGAGGCGGCGCGTCCACAAGGTGTGGCGGGCGCCGGAGATCTCGCCGGTGGAGCTGGAGCGGCTCTGCGGGTCGCCGGACCACCAGGGCGTCGTCGCCGAGGTCGATCCGTATCCGTACGGCGACGCCGAAGGGATGCTGCGCAAGCCCGACGCGCTGATCGTCGCCCTCGACCAGGTGCAGGACCCGCGCAACCTCGGGGCGGTGTGCCGATCGGCCGAGTCGGCGGGGGCGGCCGGGGTGGTGATCCCGGAGCGGCGGGCGGCGATGGTGACGCCGGTCGCCTGCAAGACCTCGGCGGGCGCGGTCGAGCACCTCGAGATCGCCCACGTCAGGAACCTCGCCGACTGGCTGGCGGCGGCGAAGGACGCCGGCTTCTGGATCTGGGGCGCCGATGCGGACGGGCCGGCGCCGCCCTGGGGCGTCGATCTCACCGGCCCCACGGTGCTGGTCCTCGGCGGAGAGGGGAAAGGACTTCGTCCCCGGGTCGCGTCGAGTTGCGACGGCCTCGTCGCCCTGCCGACCCTGGGTCAAGTCGAGTCCCTGAACGTGTCGGCAGCGGCGACCGCACTCCTCTTCGAGTCCGTCCGCCAACGCTCCTGACCCTCCCCGGTCGAGTTCGCACTTCTCCGCGCATAGCGCGGATTTCTGCGAACTCAACGGGGTGCGGGGCGAGGGCAAATGCAACGGCGGTTGCAAAAAGTCCCAATTTGGGGTTGACAGAACTCCGCGCTGGCGTAAACTGCCGCTTCAATAAAGGGTGAACCTCGACTTGAGGGCTTGAGTCGAGGAGATGCCTTCCGGATAAGTAGGGCGCCTCGGGGGAGGTAAGTGGCGCCACGACCCTTCAGCAAGGAGAAGGATCTGTGGCACTATCTACGCCTAAGCAGCATTTTCGGCCGACCATGGCGGGCCGCGGCAACGCTATGGCAGCACGATCTAACCCTCAAGTTGAGCTTGATGATCATTACCTCGTCGCCCTCGCCAAGGATGGCAGGACCGATGCCTACGACGCGATCGTCCGGCGGTACCGCGGTTTCGTCCGCCTGAAGGCCTCTTCGTACTTCCTCCTCGGGGGAGAGTCCGACGATCTGATCCAGGAGGGCCTGCTCGGCCTCTACAAGGCGATCCGTGACTACCGCACCGACCGCGAGTCGAGCTTCCGCAACTTCGCCGAGCTCTGCATCACCCGCCAGATCATCACCGCCGTGAAGACCGCGACCCGCAACAAGCACACGCCGCTGAACCAGTACGTCTCGTTCAGCCAGACCCCCGCCGCCAGCGGCGACTCGGAAACGACCCTCGACGAGATCCTGCCGGGGCCGAGCGTCCACGACCCGGTCAACCAGGTGATCGCGACCGAAGAGCTGGAGAGCCTCGTCTCCTGCCTCTCGGGCGTCTCCGGGGTGCTGTCGGACCTGGAGAGCCGGGTGCTGTCGCTCTATCTCGACGGCCACTCCTACGAGCAGATCGCCGAGCGGCTCGAATGCGACACGAAGACCGTCGACAACGCCCTGCAGCGGGTGAAGCGCAAGGTCGGCGCCCACCTTGCCTCGCGGGAGGTCGCGGTCTAGGCGCGCTTAGTCGCGCCGCTCCAGGTCCGCCAGCACGTAGTCGAGCAGCTCGCGCCCGTGGTCCGAGGCGACGGCAACGTCGTCGGCCTTGACTCGGACCCGGTGCAGCGACTGCATCCGCAGCACGTCGCCGTCGGCCTTGGGGTTGGGGAAGATCCCCGAGTAGGAGACGCCCAGCCGCTCCAGGTGGTCGGCGACGAGGGCGGTCGCCGGGGTCGCCAGCGGCAGGTCGATGTAGATCGCGTCGAGGCCCGCGTCGTCGAAGAGGCGGCGGCGCTCGGCGCCGATCACGTCCTCGAGGTCGGCCCCCGGATCGGTCACCGTGAGCAGCGCCAGGTTGTGGTCGGCGTCGACCTCGGTGTGCATCTCGGTGCGCTCCGCCAGCTCGCATTCGGCGGGCGGCTGGGCGAGCGTGCCGCGCAGCTCGCAGAGGGCGAGGGTCTGGCCGACGATCTCGTGGTGGCGCTCGGGCGCGTAGACGCGGCGCTCGTGGCCATCGTTCAGCTTCGTGTAGAAGAGTGCCGCCGAGTTGCGCCGCCGCGCCGCCCCCGCCGCCGCGTCGTTCTCGACCGTCGCCGGGATCCAGCCGAGCAGGAAGCCGGTCTCGTGCGCACCGAGCTCGATGTTTGCCTTCTGGCTGTAGGGATGGGCGGCGGTCGCCTCGCTGTACATGCCCGCGAGACCGCGCCCCTGTCCCCAGTCCATCAGCACCCGCTTGGTCCGGGTGAACAGATGGTGCCCTCGCGCCGCCTCCAGCGTCACCGCCTGTCCGGAGTGGGCGACCGCGTCGCCCGCCGCCGCCAGGCTCATCCCCTCGTGGCAGAGCAATTCGCCCGCCTCGGTCTCCGCGACACACGACACGTAGCGCCCATCCGCGAGCCGGGCGCAGACCTCCGTCGGGTCGTAGACCCACCGGACGTCGTACGTCGTCCCGTAAGCTGCTTCTATCGCCTCGGTCAGGACGCCACCCTCATCCGGGGCGAGAAATCGGAACGTGACATCCATCTAGCCCCATCATCGGCCCTGCGCCCGCCTAGCTCAACCTGGGAGAGCACCTGATTTGTAATCAGGAGGTTGCCGGTTCGATCCCGGCGGCGGGCTCTTAAATCCGCCTACGAGCCGAATCCGGGCGGTTCAGGCTTCCAGCTGAACCGCGACCTCGTATTTGTCGACGCCGACCCGCTGGCCCATGCCCTCGCCGGGTGGGGTCATCGACTCGAGCGTCTCGTCTCCTTCTCGGTAGTCCTCCTCGTTCTCGAACAGGCTGATCGCGATCGCCCGGCCGCCCTCCTTGTCGTGAAGGAGCAGCAACCCTTTGGCCGGGACGCCGTCCGGCGGTCCGCCCGCGGCCTCCGCCTGCTGTCGGATCTCAGCGGCGGTCGCCTCGAGCGTCTGCGCGTCGGCGCCTTCCCAGCGTGCGACTCTGGCCAACATCTGGTTCCCCTTTCACTGGTTGGCGAGACCCTTCGAACCTAACTCGCCGCGGGTCGAGACGGCGCAAAATTTAGGAACGCCGGGAGCCTGCCCGTCGGGGCTATTCCTCGGTGTCGGGGATGTCTTCGAACAGGGATCGCAGCCCGGCCTGAACCTGGTCGGGTGGGCCTTCGGTGAGTTCGGGGAGTTCCTGGACCAATTCATGGACCTGCTGCATGTCCTTCGGCGTCCTGGGAAGCCGCGTGCGCTGGAGGAAGCCCCGCATGTAGACATCGGCGCCGATCCGGCCGCGCTGGAAGTCGAAGAGCAGCGGGCCTCCGGGCGAGCCCGGCGGGCCGGAGCTGCCGCTCGCCAGGTAGTTCAAGGGGTCGGGGTCGAGCGGCCAGAGCCGCGCGTACTTCACCTGGAACTGGTCGCTGTCCGCCGAGGGCACCGTGCCCGCGACGATCCCGATCTGGATGAGCCCCTGGCTCATCAGGTAGGCGGACCATTTCTGGTTCCGGTAGTTGGCCCAGCCGAAGCCGGCGAAGAAGAGCTTGTCGATCGCCTCGAACGGCGTGGTCCAATTCCTGGTCCCGTCGGACTTGCCGAGGCAGAAGCCGTAGGGGGAGGTGAAGCTCGAGATCGGCAGGCTGAGGCAGGGCTTGGTCGAGTCGACGTGCAGCTGGATCGCGCAGTACTGCTGCGAGGTGTTGGGACAGTCGGGGTACGTCGGCTTCGAGCCCGGCACGGACAGGGTCAGGTTGTTGTTGCTGGTGTCGCAGGTCATGTTGTCGAAGGCCGGATTGAGCGGCGCGTCCTTCCCGCAGACGGGGTAGAAGCCGGTCCCGAGGCCGGTGTTCTGCCCGAACCAGAACGAGCCGCGCGAGACCAGCTTGCCGTCCTTGTAGGCCTCGACGATCCACACGTTCCGCGAGGCGACCGGCGCCTGGCACGAGGTGGCGAAGCCCCCCTTGGCGACCATGTGGACGTGCAGCACTTCGCCGTGGTACTTGGGGGCGAAGCCGGTCGAGGTCTCGTCCTTGGTGCAGTAGGAGTACTTCTGGCTGGGCCTGTAGTGATTGGACGCCGAGTCGACGTAGACGCGGAGCCCGGCGCACGCCGTCGGCCCCGAGCCGGGGCAGAGGTTGAAGGTCACCGCGACCGATTGATCGCTGTCCCCGACCGCCGCCGCCCCGGCCGGAAGCAGGCACCAGAGCGCGGCCAGCACCCCGACGCCAAACACCACCCCCCGCAATCGAGCCCTCATCGGCGCCATTCTGCCGCGTGGCGGGGACGTTGACCGGGGCTAGGCGAACGTTCGATTACTTCCGCTCAGTGACCCGGGGCGCTGATTTACGCCAGCGCGGACTCGAGCACCTTGACTGCTTCGAGCCAGGGGAGGACGCCGGGCTGGCCGGCGCGTTCCAGGCGGCGATGGGCGAACTGGACGCCGGCGACGCTCAGCCACCAGTCGAGCTTGGTCTGGTCGGGTGACCCGTCGACCTCCGCGAGATAGCCCCTCAGGAACGCGTCGGCCCGCGCGGCGTGGTCGCGCGCGACGAAGCCCTCGGGACCTGAGCCGAGAAGGGCGATGAAGGTCGCCCGGCCGAGGTCGAGGCCGCGGGGCGCGACGAGGGCGTCCTCCCAGTCGATGAGCGTTCCGTCGGCTCCGTCGTCGAGGAAGTTTCCGGGCCCGGGATCGCCGTGGGTCATGACAAGTGAAGAGGCGGGGTAGGACGGAGGGACCGGGGGCAGGCCGGCGCCGAGGTCCCGTCCCAGCGCCCGACCCAGATCCTCGACGCGACGTTCGTGGAGGGCGAGGAAGTCGTCGTGGTCGAGTGTGGTCAGCTCGCTGCCCTGCCAGGGGATTCGGGAGAGGCGGGCGAGCGCGCGTCCCAGACCTTCCCAGTCCGGCAATGAGCTCGCGGGCTCGCCAGCCACCCGGTCGATCACGAGACAGGCGGCGCCGGAATATTCGCCGGCGGGGCTCAGTGTGCCGGCCGCGTGAAGTCGTGGTGACGGGCCGTCGTGGCGGGTCAGCCACTCCAGGGCTCGGCGCTCCGGCTCCAAGGCGCCCGGGATCAGCTCGATCTTTACCGCGACCTCCCGGCCGGAGGACTCCTCGACGCCGAAGACGACGCGGTGGCGGTGCCTTGGAGGGGCCGGCTGAGCTCGCCGATCGTCGTCCCGTCGGTCAGGCGAAGCGCCATTCCGCGGATTCTCCCTCAGTAGGGTCAGGCGCCTGATGGGCAGCGATCGATCGACCACCGAAGCGAGCGGGTTCGAGCAGCACCGCTATGTGCCGCCGCCCGACTCGGTCGAGATCGTCCTCGTCCGCCACGGTGCCTCCGAAGCGGCGCTGCCGGGGAAGAGCTTCCCGCTGATCGACGGGCAAGGGGACCCGGCGCTGTCGGAGGTCGGTCGGGATCAGGCGCGGTCGGTCGCGCGCGAGCTGGCCGACGAGCGCTTCTCCGGCATCTTTGTCTCCAACCTGCGACGGACCCACGAAACCGCCCGGCCGCTGGCCGAGAAGCTCGACCTCGAGCCCACGGTGCTGCCGGACCTGCGCGAGGTCTTCCTCGGTGAGCTCGAGGGCGGCGAGTACCGGATCAAGGTGGCCGAAGGCGATCCCCTCGTCGCCGAGATCGCCGCGCGGGAACGCTGGAATGTGATCCCTGGCGCCGAGTCACCGGAGGAGTTCGGGGGACGGCTCCGCACCGCGATCGAGACGATCGCGAGCTCGGTTCCCGCCGGCACCGTCGCCGTTGCCTTCGCCCATGGCGCCGTGATCGGCGAGCTCTGCGCGATGGCCACCGACAGCCGCCCCTTCGCCTTCATCCACGCCGACAACGGCTCGATCTCCCGCCTGGTCGTCCACGAGGGCGGCCGCTGGCTGCTCCGCAGCTTCAACGAGGTCCGCCACCTAGACACGCCGACCGGCCCGGTCGGCTGACCTTCGTCCTATCGACGCGCTCCGCGAAGGTGCGTCTTGAAGTAGTACGGCGCTGGGTTGTCCTCACAGGCGATCCCGTCATGGTCCGCGTCGAGGCGGTCGGGGTCGTAGCGGGGCCCGCCGTGCTTCAGGTAGAAGATCTGGGCCGCCTTCTGGCTGTGGAAGTCCGCGCAGTCCAGGTCCCGATGCTGTGCGGATGCAGTGGCGGGCAGGAGGATGACGACGAACACGATCAGGGCGGCCCCTGCGGCCGCGGCGATGATCTTGCGGGTGGACTTGAACACTTGAGGCGCCCCCTTGGGTCGAATGGCCGAGGGAGCCTAGGTGCCACAAAACTGTGCCGGTACCGAACAAGGGTCCAAACAGGACCGGCAGTACCGACTAATCGTCGTCTTCGATCGACACGATGTGGTGGGCGTTGAGGAAGACCATCGTGTCCTCGCCCGCCAGCTTCAGGTCGACGATCGGGATCGCGCGGCCGCCGACGCGGACGATTTCTTCGTCGGCTTTGCGGGCGCTGACCTCGACCTCGAACTTGCGTTTGTCGCTGGTACGGATGATCGCCATGGGAGTTCGGTGCCCAGGAGGGGGCTGGGTCGAACCGGGGCTCGGGTACCTCGCGTGGATGAAAGTGCTGATCGTCAACTGCACGCTGAAAGCGAGTCCCGACACCTCGAACGCCGAGGCGCTGGCCAAGGTGGTCTTCGACAAGCTGCGCGAGGAGGGGGTCGAGGTGGCCGAGGTACGCGCGGTCGACGAGAACATCCTGCCCGGGTCGAATCCGACATGGGCGAGGGGGACGAGTGGCCTCCGATCTGCGAGGCGATCGTCGGGTCGGAGATCCTCGTGATCGCGACGTCGACCTGGCTGGCGCGGCCCTCGAGCGTCGCCCAGCGGGGTGCTGGAGGGGACGACGCCGGACACGACTGGTCGCGGGCCACCGGAGCGACCGCGGGGCGGGGCTAGTCGCAGGGGGTCGGCAGCTTCGTCGGCTCGGTCGGCACGTAGTCGGCCTGCTTGGGGAGGTGGGCCATGACCTTGGTGTAGTAGCGCGCTCCGTTGCAGGCCTTCGGCGCGGAGGCGGTGACGCTGCCGGAGAAGGTGTCGACGAGGCCGTTGGCCGGACGCTCGACGAGCGTGCCGAGGGCGGTCGCCTTCGCTTCGCCCCAGTCGTGCCACTCGAGCTTGGTGGCGGTGAGGTCGCCGTCGCCGCCGAAGCCGTAGCTGGCGGGCTTGACGAAGTTGCGGCCGGTGACGTCGGGGAGGTAGGTCTTCCCCGACCCCTGCTGCGCCTGGCGCGTCACGGTCTTCTCAGGGGCCGTGCTGCTCCCGCCGCCGCCGCAGGAGGCGAGGACGACGGCGAGCGCGAGCGCCGCGACCAGCGCGGAAAGCAACCGCCCCGGCATCAGAGCTTGAGGAGGCGCGCCTTCTCGGCGGCGAACTCCGCGTCGCTCAGCACTCCTTTTTCGTGCAGGGTCGCCAGTCGTTCGAGGCTCGACAGGCGGGCGTCTTCCTCCTGCATCACTTCGGCCCGCGAGGGGGGCGGAGGCGCGGCGTCGGCGCGGCCACGGCCGGCGCGCCCACTCGGGCGGCGCACGTCCGGGATCCCCATCCCGCTCGGCCGTTTCACGTCAGGTCGTTTGACGTCGGGCAGTTTGATTTTGGACGCGCGCTCGTGGAGTTTCGCGTCGGTGACCGCCTTGTCGATGGCTTTGCGGGTCGGCGCCAACACCTCGCCGAAGGTGACCCCGGGGAATTCCTCCGCGGTCTGGCGGCTCAGCTCGCGCAGGCCGAAGGCGGCCATGATCCCGATCACCACCACGGTGAGGAAGGTCCGCAGCCCGACCCCCGAGGCACTCAGCAGGTAGATGCCGAGGAGCACCACGAGGCCGCCGTAGCAGTAGGGCAGATAACGGTTGAGCGCCGGCGCGATCACCCGCCGCGTGCCCCGCGCCGCGCCGGTCGGCGAGGAGAGCCAGCCCGCCGCCGCGAAGAACACGCCGACGATGATGATCGTGGTCGCGATCGAGACCATCAGCGAGGTGCCGATCGACCAGGCCGCTTCGGCCGCGGGCTTGACGTTCTGCTGCTTCACCAGCTGGTCGACGACGACGCCGCCCGCGACGTGGCGCAGCACCACCACCAGCAGCCCGGCGACCATCAGCGCGACGCCGCTGAAGAGCACGGTGACCCAGCGGCCGCCCTGGGTCAGGTAGATCGCCAGGCCGAAGACGAGGAAGGTGAGGATCGAGAGCAGCAGCGCCAGGCCCTTGATCGCGATCACGATGTCCTGCGCCGTTTTCAGCTGGTCGGACTTGAGGATCGTGATCTGGCCCGCTTCCGGCGGCAGCTTTTCCGCCAGGTCCTTGGCCAGGCCGATCTGCCCGGCGAGGTTCGTGAGCATGCTGCCGAGGTTCAGCTTCACTTCCCCGTTCGCCGTGCTCACCGCTTCTTTCTTGTTTTCCAGCACCGCCATGAGCTGTTCGTGGGCGGTCCGGTTGGCGGTTTCCCAGAGCGTCTGCGCGGTGCCGGTTTCCAGCACTTTTTCGGCGCCCGTCCCGGCCACCTGGCGCAGCCCGCCGGCCGCCGGCCCGGCCAGTTCCTTGGTGTCGCCGGGCAGGATTTCTTCGAGTTCCTTTTCGACGTTGACGTTTTCGTAGAGCTGTTCGACGAGGTAATCGCCGACCGCCGTGCGGATCGTCGGGTTGCGGATCAGCCGGCCGGAGGTTTCGACCCACTCGCCGGTGTCGAGGGCCTGGCGCTCGACCCAGATCGCGAAGACGCTGAGGAAGGCGAGCAGCGCGCCGAGCGCGAGGAGGGCTTTGACGGTCCTCCGTCGCCAGGGCTTCATGGGGCGGATGGTATACGTGACCCATGATGAAGCTGGAGGGCATCCACCACATCACCGCGATCACCGAGAACGCCCAGCGCAACGTCGACTTCTACGCGGGCGTGATGGGGCTGCGGCTGGTCAAGAAAACCGTCAACCAGGACAACCCGACCGTCTACCACCTCTTCTTCGCCGACGAGGAGGGCGACCCCGGCGCCGACCTGACCTTCTTCGAGTACCCCGGCGCGGCGCGCGGCCGGGCGGGGGCGGGGATGGTGCACCGGATCGTCTGGCGCGTCGGCGGGCCGGAGGCGCTCGACTTCTGGGAGGGACGGCTCGGGGCGCTGGGGATCGACACGCGGCGCGAAGGCGGGGGCCTGCACTTCGCCGACCCCGAGGGGCTCGACCACGAGCTCCTCGCCGCCGACGTCCCCGACGCGCCGCTGATCGCCGACCACCCGGAGATCCCGCGCGAGCTGGCCTTGCAGGGCTTCCACGCGGTGCGCGCCTACGCGACGGCGCCCGAGGCGAGCTCACGCCTGCTGGAGGCGCTCGAGTTCGAGCCGACCGACGCCGGCTGGGAGGCGCGCGGGGCCGATCGCGGCGGCCTCTACATATTCGACCCGCCGCCGGAGGAGCGCGGCGTCCAGGGCGCGGGCTCGGTCCACCACGTCGCCTGGGCCTCGACCCCCGAGGAGCACATGGACTGGCGCGAGAAGGCGATCTCGGCGGGCGCCCGGCCGACCCCGGAGATCGACCGCTTCTACTTCAAGTCCGTCTACTTCCGCGAGCCGAGCGGGGTGCTGTTCGAGGTCGCCACGATCGGCCCCGGCTTCACCGTCGACGAGCCGCTCGAGCACCTGGGCGAGAAGCTCTCGCTGCCGCCCGCCTTCGAGCACCTCCGCGACGAGGTCGAGCCGAACCTGCGCCCGGTCGTCAACCCCCGCGCGCCGCTGACGTAACCCCGCGCCCGTCCCCGTGTAGCCGACAGCGTGATCTCCGAGGAGCGCCTCGCGGCGCTGCACGCCTATACCCGCAAGCACAGCGTCAACTGGCCGCTCTACGTGGTCATCCGGCTGCTCTTCGTCCCCTTCTTCCTTGCCTACTTCCGGCTCTCCCGGACCGGCCGCAAATACGCCCGCAGCGTCGAGGGCGGGCTGATCGTCGCCGCCAACCACCGCAGCTTCCTCGACCCCTTCGTGGTCGGCGCCTGCCTGCCGTTCAAACGGCCGATGAACTACGTCGCCAAGGTCGAGCTCTTCCAGAAGCCGCTGCAGGCCTGGTTCCTCTCGCGGCTCGGCGCCTTCCCGATCCGCCGCGGGGAATCCGACGCGGAGTCGATGGAGACGGCGCGGATGGTGGTCGAACGGGGCGGGACGCTCTGCATCTTCCCCGAGGGCACGCGGATCCGCAGCGGCAGCCTCGCCAACCCGAAGCGCGGGGTGGGACGGCTGGCGCTGCAGACCGGCGCGCCGGTCCTGCCGACCGCCGTGATCGGCACCGAAGAGGTGCGCCGCGGCTGGCGTATCCGGCCGCGCAAGGTGAAGGTCCGCTGCGGCCGGGCGATGACGTTCCCGCAGTCGGAGGAGCCCTCGCAGGCGCTGGCCGTGACGGTGACGTCGCGGATCTGGCCCAACGTCCTGCTGCAGTGGGAAGACCTCGGGGGCCTGCCGCCGATGCGCCGCGCCGCCGTGATCGGCGCGGGCAGCTGGGGGACGGCGGTGGCCGTGCTGCTCGCCCGCGGTGGGCTCGAGGTGCAGCTCGGGGCGCGCACGCCGGCGAGCGCGGCGGAGCTGATCGAGGACGGCGAGAACCGTCGCTACCTGCCCGGCGTGCCGCTGCCGGAGTCGATCGACGTGCGCCCGGCGAGCGGGATCGAGCTGGCGGGCCTGGACCTGATCGTGCTCGCGATCCCCTCCAAGTCGCTCCCCGCGGCGGTCGGGTCGATCGCCGACCGGGCCGGCGAACGCTCCTCGATCCTGCTGCTGACCAAGGGCCTGATCGCGCCGCAGGGACAGCTGCCCTCCGAGTACGTCGGCGAACGGGTGCGGGCGCGGGCGCTCGCCTCGCTGGGCGGGCCGGCGCACGCCGCCGAGGCGGTCTCCGGGTCGGCGGCGTTGGTGCTCGGCTCCGGCGACCCCGACCTGCGCGCGCAGCTCGGCGAGGTCTTCAACCGCGCCGGCCTCGTCTGCGAGCGCACCGCCGACGTGGTCGGGGTGGAGATGGCGGGCGCCGCCAAGAACGCCGCCGCGCTGGCCGCCGCCGCGGCCGAGCCGCACGGGCTGAACGCCGCGGGGATCGCGGTCGCCGAGATCTGGCGCGAGTGCATCGCCTGCGGGGTGGCGCGCGGCGCCGATCCGGAGACCTTCGCCGGGCTCGCCGGGGTCGGCGACCTGACCGCCTCGATGCTGGCGCCGACCGGGCGCAACCGCCGCGCGGGCGAGCTGCTCGGCGCGGGCACGCCGGCGGAGGAGATCCCGGCCCTGATCGGGCAGGCCTCCGAGGGGCTCGACACGACGCCGCTGCTGGCCGACGCGATCGCCGCCTCCGGCGTCCACGGCGAGGCGCTCGAGGGCCTGGCGAAGCTGATCCGCGGCGAGGTCGCCTGCGAGGACTGGGTGGCCGGGCTGCGCAGCGCCGAGCGGGCAAGGCAGGCGGCGTGACGTGGGGTCTAATCTGGGTCGGTGAGCGGCCCCGAGGAGAACGTCGAGCCGGCGCAATTGGCTCCGGCGGCGAAGGCCGAGCTCGACCGCGCCTTCGAGGACTTCTACCGGGCCCACCTGCGCGACGTCTACTCCTACGCCTACTACCGGGTGGGCAACCACCACGACGCCGAGGACCTCACCGAGCAGGCCTTCCTGCAGGCCTACCGGCACTTCGACCGGGCGCGGCGCGAGTCCGACGGCCGGCCGCTGCGGCCGTGGCTGATCCGCATCGCCCACAACCTGGCCTCGAACTACTACCGCGACCGCTCGCGTCGGCCGCAGACGCCGTTGGACAGCGCCGACCCGATCGCGACGCGGCACGACACCGAGGACGTGGTCGCCGGGCGGGAGGAGCTGCGGCAGGTGATGGCGAACCTGGAGCACCTCTCCGACGACCGCCGCGAGGCGCTGATCATGCGCTTCGCGCTCGGCATGGACAATCGCGAGATCGCGCGGGCGCTCGGTCGGTCCGACGGGGCGACCAAGGTCTTGATCCACAGGGCGATCAAACAGCTGCAGGAAGAGATGGAGGGGGCTGGTGACGATGGCTGAGCCGGGCGAATCGACCTGGGACGTCGAGGCGCTGTTGGGCGACGTGCTGCGCCCGATCGAGCCCCCGGAGCGCCTCTCCGGGCGGATCGAGGACACCTTCACGGCCCTCTCGGCGGCCGCCGCCACCGAGCTCTCCGACTGGGCCGAGGAGCTCTCGGACTCCGAGATGCGCGCCCTGCGCGACCCCCGCAACTGGGTTCGGCCGGTGGTCGCCGTCAGCGTCGGCGGCGTGGCGACCGGTGCCCTGGTCCTGTTCGAGCTGCGCCGGCGGGGGAGGTCTGAGGCGAACGGCCTGAAGGGCATCGCCCAGGGCGTGCGCGAGCGGGCGCCGTTCTAGCGCCCCGAGTACCCAGGAGGCCGGATGAGTTCGCACTTATCCGCGCTATCCGCGGATTTCTGCGAACTCACCGGTGGGTGCGGTGCGAGGGCGGCGGCGCGTGCGGTGCCGGCGGCGGCCAGGAGTCCCAGTAGCCCGAGGGTGAGGTTCAAGGCTTCGTTGGCTCCGGCGGCCGGGAGGAAGCCGAAGATCGCGGCGCCGGGGTCGAGCGCCAGTCCCCAGACGCCGAGCACGGTCAGCAGCAGGCCGGTGCCGAGCGCGTAGGCGCGCGAGAAGATGCCCGCGGTCAGCAGGCCGAGCGCGCCGAGGGCCGCCCAGAGGAGATTGAGCCAGCCGTTGGTGCGCAGCGCGCCGAGGGTGTGGTCGAGGGTGCCCGGGGAGCCGAAAGAGGAGCCGTAGAAGAAGCCGACGATGCCGAGGATCAGCAGCAGCGCGCCGACCGCGGTGGCGTAGAGGCGGGCGGGGCTCGCGGGCTCCATCGGGCGCGATTGTAGGCTGCTCTGCTCGTGGCACAGACTTGTTACCGACATCCCAACCGCGAGACGGGCGTCTCCTGCTCCTCCTGCGGTCGTCCGATCTGCCCGGAGTGCATGACGCCGACCCCGGTCGGCATGCGCTGCCCGGAGTGCGCGAGCCAGCGCACGCGGGTGGTCCGCAACCCGACCGGGACGCCGAGCGCGCTCTCCGCCGGCGGCTTCCCGGCCACGGCGGTGCTGATCGCGATCAACGTGGTCCTCTACTTCGTCGAGATCGTCCACGGCTCCGGCGGCACCAGCATCAGCATCGGGACCGTCTACGACCTCGGCGGCCTCTGGGGGCCGGCGGTGAACGAAGGCGGCGAGTGGTGGCGGACCATCGCCTCCGGCTTCCTCCACTACAGCATCCTCCACATCGGCTTCAACATGTACCTGCTGTTCATCCTGGGACGGCTGCTGGAGCCGTCGATCGGCACGCTCCGCTTCGTCGTCCTCTACTTCGCCTCGCTCCTGGCGGGCTCGTTCTGCGCCCTCTGGTTCACCCCTGACGCGGTGAGCGCGGGGGCGTCGGGGGCGATCTTCGGCGTGATCGGCGCGACCTTCGTGATCGCCCGGGGACGGAAGCTGGACGCGATCGCCGGGCAGATCGGGATCCTGATCGTGATCAACCTGGTCTTCACCTTCGCCGACACCGGGGTCAGCCTCGGCGCCCACGTCGGCGGCCTGGTCGCGGGCGTCCTCTGCGGCCTCCTGATCGTCGCCGGCGAGCAGGGTCGCTACGGCCGCAACCTCAGCCGCGAGAACCGTCTTATGCTCGAGGTCGGCGCGATGAGCGCGCTTGCCATCGTCAGCTTTATTTTGGCGCTGGCGGCGGCTTCGTGGGGGGCGCCGTACTACCTGGGGTAGGTGGGGGTTCGATGGCTGGGGGCGGGACGGGCGGGGGTTCGGGGGGCCGGCGGCCGTCCGAGGTGGCGCAGGGAGGTCCTGGGCTCCTCATGGGGGTCCTGGCAGGCTGTGACCCCCAT
>CALCIA010000061.1 GCA_937907435.1 uncultured Actinomycetes bacterium | reverse complement strand
ACCCGATCGTCACGTAAGTCCGACTTCGCAACGTCCCTGTGACGCCTCTCCCACGCAAGCCTCACGTCCTGGGCTCCTCATGGGGGTCACAGCCTGCCAGGACCCCCATGAGGAGCCCAGGACACCCTGGACCATCTCGGACGGCCACCCGCGCCGCGGACCTCCGCCCCGACGCCCCCCCCCTCGTCCCCCACCCACCGCGTTCGCACTTCTCCGCGCTATCCGCGGATTACTGCGAACTCATCGCTCAGGCCGTCCCGCTCCCTTCCACCACCTCGCCCGACTCGACCGTCAGGGTCACGCCGAAGCGCTCGATGATGTCGCCGGAGCAGGAGCGCATCGTCGCCCACGCCTCGGAGGCTTCCGACTCCGCCATCGCCGCGGCGCTGTCGAAGACCATCTCGGCGACGCGGTAGTGGTCGGTGTCGCCGCCCTCGAAGCCGTCCTCGGTGCGCGTCGTGTTGATCGCCACCAGGTTGGGCACCGCCGCGGCGCGGGGCACGTGGGTCTCGGCGTAATAGCGCTCGAACTCCTCGACGTCCTCGGGCTTCGGCGCCGACCAATAGGCGTAGAGCTTGTAGGGCACGACCTCTCCTCCTCGACTCGTTGGCTCCTCCAGCCAACCACCCCGATGCCGCCCGCCGCCGCGGCTCCCGGCCCGCGCTTCGTCGGATCCCCAAGCCCCGCCTGTGTGCGCGCTTTCACAAACGTCTGTTCGCGTTTGCGATTGGCTGGTTGGTGAGAGAAACCGACCTAGGAGCTGACTGGCCCCATGCAGCACAAGACCTGGACCATCCACGAGATTCACGACGGCGAGAAGATCGAGGTGGTGACCGGCGCCACTCACGAGGAGGCGCTGCGCGTGATCCGCGCCGCCATGTACGGCGAGAACGACCCCTTCGCCGCCCCCACGACCGGGGTCGCCCCGGTCCACGAGCTGCCGCTCGCCGCCTAGAGCTCGCCTCCCAGAGAGCGCGCCGCCCAGGGACAGGCCCTCGGCGGCGCCTCCCCCGCGGCGGCGCTAGGAGATCGCCGCCGCGTTCTTGGCCGCCGCTTCGATGACCGCCTCCTGGTGCGGCTGGAGGTCGGTGTAGCCGATCCCGCGGAAGGCCTCGATGTAGGGGTCGTCGACCACCTTGTCGATCTTCAGCAGCCCCTCGATCACGGCGGCCCCGCAGAAGGGGACGTAGGACGAGGAGTAGCCGCCCTCGTGGATCGCCACCAGCTTGCCGTCGCAGACGCGGTCGGCCAGGGCGACCATCTGGTCGGCCATCTCGCGGTAGCCCTCGCTGGTCACCATCATCATCGCCAGCGGGTCCATCATCGAGGCGTCGAGGCCGGAGGCGATGATGATGATCTGCGGCCGGAAGTTCTCGACCGCCGGCACCACCACCCGCTCGATCGCCGCGTTGTAGCCGCCGTCCCCGGTCCCCGGCGGCAGCGGCACGTTGACGCAGTAGCCCTCCCCGGCGCCCTCGCCGGTGTGCTCGACCAGCCCCGACGCCGCCGGGAAGAGGCCGTCCTGGTGCAGGGAGATGGTCAGCACGCCGGGGTCGTCGTAGAAGGCGTGCTCGGTGCCGTTGCCGTGGTGGACGTCCCAGTCGACGATCGCGATCCGCTCCAGCCCGTGCACCGCGCGCATATGTTCGACCGCGATCGCGATGTTGGCGAAGACGCAGAAGCCGCGGCCTTCGTCGCGCTCGGCGTGATGCCCGGGCGGGCGGTTCAGTGAGTAGGCGTTGTCGACGTCGCCGTTCCAGACCGCCTCGATCGTCGCGATCACCCCGCCCGCCGACAGCGCACAGATGCGATAGCCGCCCGCGCCGAACGGCGCCAGTTCGCCGCCGTCGCCGCCGCCTGCCTCGCTTTCGCGCTTGATCCGCTCGAGGTACTCGGGGACGTGGGCCCGCAGGATCTCCTCCTCGGTCGCCTCGCGCCCCTTCAGCTCGACCATCTGGTCGAGCAGCCCGGTCACGTCGAGCAGGTTGCGCAGCCGCCGCTTCGTCGCCGGGCTCTCGCCGTGCTGCTCGGGCTCGACCAAACCACCGGTCGAGAGGTAGGCCGACCCGGTGCCGGTGTCGTGCCACGCGTACAGCTCGTTCCAGTGGAAGCCGGTCGCCATCTTCTTCTCCTCCTTGTGGTTATCCCAATCCCATGGAGCGGCCGATCAAGTCCTTCATGATCTCGTTCGTCCCGCCCCAGATCTTGCTCACCCGGCCGTCGGCCCAGAAGCGGGCGACGCGGTACTCGTCCATGAACCCGTAGCCCCCGTGCAACTGCACGCAGCGGTCGAGGATCTCGTTCTGCAGCTCCGCCGTCCACCACTTCGCCTTCGCCGCGTCGACCGCGGTGAGCTCGCCCTCGACGTGGGCCATCACGCACTGGTCGACGAACGCCCGCGCCGCGTCGATCTCGGTCTGCATCTCGGCGAGCAGGAAGCGACTGTGCTGGAAGCTGCCGATCGGGCGCCCGAACGCCTGCCGCTCGCGCACGTAGTCGAGCGTCGTCTCCAGCGCCGCGGCGGCGTGGGCGACGTTGGCGACGGCGACGCTCAGCCGCTCCTGCGGCAGCCGCTCCATCATGTAGTCGAAGCCCCGGTTCGCCTCGCCGAGGAGGCTCCAGGCGGGCAGCCGCACGTCCTCGAAGAAGAGCTCCGCCGTGTCGGCCTCGTGCTGGCCGACCTTCTCCAGCTTGCGGCCGCGCTGGAAGCCCTCCGCCCCGCCCTCGAGCAGGAAGAGGCTGACGTCCTTGCGCCCCTCGCCGGTGCGCGCGGCGACGACCACGAGGTCGGCGGCGCTGCCGTTGGTGATGAAGGTCTTGGCGCCGTTCAGGACCCAGCCGTCGCCGTCGCGGACCGCCCGGGTGCGCAGCGCGGCCAGGTCGGAGCCGGCCTGCGGCTCGGTCATCCCGATCGAGGTGATCAGCCTGCCCGCGCAGAAGTCGGGCACGTAACGGCGCTTCTGCTCCTCGTCGGTCAGCTCCAGCAGGTAGGGGGCGACGACGTCGACGCCGAGGCAGAGCGCCGAGTTGACGGCCAGCGAGGCGGCCGCCAGCCCTTCGCCCAGCACCTGGTTGAAGCGGAAGTCGGCGAGCCCGGCGCCGCCGTACTCGGCGGGCATCGCCAGGCCGATGAAGTCCTGGCGGCCGGCCTCCTCCCAGATCTCGCGCCCGGTCCAGCGCTCCTTCCGCCAGCGGTCGAGGTTGGGCTCGACGTGACGGCGGCAGAACTCGGCGACCGATTCGCGGAAGAGCTCGTGCTCGGCGCTGAAGATGGTGCGGCGCATCGTCGCGACCCTAGAACGGCCGACGCCGCCCGTCGCGCCGCCGCGCGCCGCGCCTTGTCGATAATTCCCACGTGCCCACCGTCCTCCTCGTCCGCCACGGCCAGGCGTCCTTCGGCGCCGCCGACTACGACGTGCTCTCCGACCTCGGCCGGCGCCAGGCGGAGATCGTCGCCGCCTCCCTGCGCGAGCGCGGCTACCACCCATCGCTCCTGCTCAGCGGCACGTTGCGGCGGCAGCGCGAAACGGCGGCGACCTTCGTCCCCCTCGGCACCGCGGAGCTCGAGGTCGAGCCGCGCTGGGACGAGTTCGACCCCGACGACGTCCTCACCCACCACAGCGACTCGGCCCTGCGCCTCCAGGGCGAAGGCGCGGGCGGGACGCTCACCAACCGCGGCTTCCAGGCGGCGCTCGAGCCGGCCCTCGCCGAGTGGGTCGCGCACGCCGAGCGCAGCCCGACGTCCCAGACCTGGCCCGAGTTCAGCGGCGCCGGCAGCGCCGCGCTGACCGACCTCGCCGGCCGGCTCGCCGCGGGCGAGACCGCGGTCGTCGTCACCTCCGGCGGCGCCATCGCCGCGGTCGTCGGCACCCTCCTCGGCGCGCCCGCCGAGGTCTTCGCCGCCCTCAACCGCGTCCTCGTCAACGCCTCGGTGACGAAGCTCGCGATCGGCTCCTCCGGCACGAACGTCGTCTCCTTCAACGACCACTCGCACCTGGAAGCGATCGACCGGGAGCTGGTCACCTACCGCTGAGCGAGCGATTGCCCGTGCGGGACCATGGCGATCCCCACCACGTTGAGTTCGCACTTCTCCGCGGATAGCGCGGATAACTGCGAACTCACCGGGTGGGGAGGCCGGGTTACGGGACGAAGGCGCGTGGGACGGGCACGGAAGCGTCACTTCTCTTCCCTTCCGTGACCCTTCCTCCGCGCTCGTGCGCCTTCCGTGACACCCGACCCTCGCGCTGCAGCTCTTTGTGGTCGCCATAACCACCCCAAGGGCTGCAGCGCGTCGGCGTCCCGGGGCCCGCCGGGTCGAGTTCGCACTTATCCGCGGTATGCGCGGAGAAGTGCGAACTCGCCTGTCCCGCCGCCCGGCCGGGAGTGCACCGGCTCCGAAGTCTCCCGTCCCCCCCTCCCTCGGAGATATCGACAACCGGCCGCCTTCCGGCCGCTGCGGGCCGGCACGGGGGCGCCTACCGTGACCCCCGACCGGCAAGTGACGGAGGAGGGACGATGGAGGATCCGCTCGGGCTTCGGCCGCTGAAGGAGATCACGCTGACCGAGCGGGTCGTCGACCCCGAGGACGTTCCCTGGGTTCCTTATACGGAGACGATCTGGGTCAAGCCGCTGCGCCTCAACCGCAAGACCGGCCAGTGGTCGAACATCACCAAAGTTGTAGGCGGCGGGCAGATCAACCGGCACTACCACGTGAACGGCGTGGTCGGGTTCGTGCTCGAGGGCAGCTGGTACTACGTCGAGAAGGACTGGGTCGCGCGCAAGGGGATGATGGTCTGGGAGCCGCCGGGCGACATCCACACGCTGATGAGCGGCGAGGAAGGGACGGTCACGCTGTTCCAGCTCGAGGGCGCCCTGCTCTACGTGGACGAGGACGACAACGTGGTCGGCTTCGACGACGTGCTGAACCACACCCGGGTCTACCACGACTTCTGTCGCGCCGAGGGGATCGAGCCGCTCGACCTCGACTACTAGGCCGGCCGCGCCCCGTGACGGCGAGCACCGGGAACGAGCTGTTCGAACGGGGCGTCGCCGCCCGCCCCGACGAGCCCGGCCTGCTCTATTTCGACACCGCGATCTCCCGCCGCGACGCCGCCGAGCGGGCCTGGGCGCTGGCGGCGGCGCTGCGCGAGCTCGGCCTGCGCCCCGGCGACCGCCTGGCACTGATGCTGCAGAACGACCCGGCGACGGCGATCGCGATCCACGCCGCCTGGCACCTCGGCTGCGTCGCCACCGCGATCAACCCGATGAGCAAGGCGGGCGAAGCGCGCCACCAGCTCGCCGACTCCGGCGCCCGCCTCGTGATCTGCCTGGAGTCCCTGCACGCGGTGGTCGCCGAGGCGGCGGCCGGCACCGCGGTCGAGGGGATCGTCACCGTCTCGGAGCTGGCCTGGCTCGAGGCGATGCCCCCGGCGCTGGTCGGCTCGCGGCGCCTCTCCTGTCCCGGCGCGCTCGACCTGGAGACGCTCTGCGCCGGCCCCGCCGAACCGCGCCCGGCCCCGGTCGACCCCGACGCGCCGGCCCTGCTCGCCTACACCTCGGGCACCACCGGCACGCCGAAGGGCGCGATCGTCACCCACCGCGCCCTGATCCACAACGGCGCGGCGATGAGCGCCTGGGCCGACCTCGGGCCCGGCGACGTGACCGTCGCGATGGCGCCGCTCTTCCACATCACCGGCCTCGTCTGCCACCTGGCGACGGCGCTGGCGAGCGCGACGCCGCTGCTGCTCATGCACCGCTTCGAGCCCGGCGAATTCCTGCGGCTGGTGGAGCACTGGCGCGGCACCTACGTGATCGGCCCGCTGACCGCGTTCATCGCCCTGCTCGAGCACCCCGACTTCGCGCGCCGCGACCTCTCCTCGCTGACCAAGGTGGGCAGCGGCGGCGCCCCCGTCTACCCGGCGATCGTCGAGCGCTGGGAGCGGCTGACCGGCACCTACGTCCACAACACCTACGGCCTGACCGAGACCGCGGCCCCCTCCCACCTGGTGCCCTGCGGCGAGCGCGCGCCGGTCGACCCCGAGAGCGGCGCCCTCTCGATCGGCCGCCCGATCGCCGACACCGAGTCGAGGATCCTGGTCGTCGTCGAGCGCGACGACGGCCGCGCCGCGGAGGTCGAGGCGGCCCCCGGTGAGCTCGGCGAGATCGCGACGCGGGGCCCCGCCGTGACCCCCGGCTACTGGGGCCGGCCGGAGGAGACCGCGCACGCGCTCCGCGGCGGCTGGCTGCACACCGGCGACGTCGGCCGGCGCGACGCCGACGGCTGGTTCTACATCGTCGACCGGATCAAGGACATGATCGTCGCCGGCGGCTACAAGGTCTGGCCGCGCGACGTCGAGGACGCCCTCTACGCCCATCCCGCGGTGCAGGAGGCGGCGGTGGTCGGCGCGCCCGACCCCTACCGCGGCGAAACCGTCGTCGCCCACGTCGTCCTGCGCCCCGGCGCCGACGCCGACGCGGCGGAGCTGATCGCCCACTGCCGCGAGCGCCTCGCCGTCTACAAGGCCCCCCGCGTCGTCAACCTCGTCGACGAGCTGCCGAAGACCGCATCGGGCAAGGTGCTGCGGCGTGAGCTGCGGGCTACTTCGACTTCTTGAAGTCGAGTTTGGTCGCGTCGAAGGTCGACATCTCGGCGGCGATCTTGCCGCCCTTGAAGACGTAGCCGTCGGTCGAGAAGTACGGCTTGGCGAGGAACGGCGCCGTCACCTTGAACTTGACGAACGAGGTGCGGCCGCTTTCCCATTCGAGCACCGGCGTCGCCTTCAGCCCGCACAGACCTTCTTCGGACGGCGGCTTGACGAACCCTTCGTAGAGTTCGGTCAGCGCCGCGCGCCCCTTGACCACGACGCCGTCGGGGAAGAAGAGCGTGGCGTCGTTGGTGTAGCCGTTCACGAGCCCTTCGGCGCTGCATTCGGCAAGCGCCTTGCCGTGGGCGGCGACCAGCGCCTTGTTCGTGGACTTGGCCGCGCCGGCAAAGGTCGGCACGAGGACCGCCAGAGCGGCCAGCGCCGCGGCCGCGACGAGGCCGGCCCGGACGATCGGGGAGCGGTTCTTCATTCGTATCCCTCCTGTGGGTCGCTCCGCGGTCGGGGGAAGCGGAGCATGGGGTAGCTCCGACCCTGCCCGTCCCCGCGCCTCCTCCAACAGTGGAAGCGGGCGCCCGTTGTCGATACCCATAAATGACCAGACGGCCGGCCGGGCGCGGGCGCCGGGCCGGGCCTAGGTTCGGAGCGCGATGTACAAGCTCTACGCGATCTGGACCAATCCGAGGCCGGCGGACGTCGAGGCCTTCGAGCGCCACTACGAAGAGGTCCACGCGCCGCTCGCGGCGGCGATCCCCGGCCTGCGCAAGCTGGTCCTCACCCGCACCGCCGACTCGCTCGGCGAGGGCGCGAGCCCCTTCCACCGGGTCGCCGAGCTCTGGTTCGACGACGAGGCCGCCCTGCTGGCCGGCGAGGCCTCGCCCGAGGGCCAGGCGGCGATCGCCGACGCCGCCGCGATGCAGGAGCGCTTCGGCGTCACCCTGACCAGCCCCGCCGGGACCAGCGTCGAGCAGCCGATTTAGGCGAACCTCCAGAAGGCGCGCCCGCCCGCCACGGCGGCCACCGCGCCCCGTTGCTACCTTCGCGCCATGGCCGAGATCGGGTTCATCGACCAGACCCTGCGCGATGGTCCCCAGAGCCTTTGGGGGATGCGGATGCGCGCGCAGCACGCCACCCCCGCCCTGCCCCACCTGAGCGCGACCGGCTTCGACACGATCGACCTGCTCGGCGCGACCAGCATGGTGGTGATGCTGCGCGAGTCCGGTGACGATCCGTGGGCCTGGCTCGACCACCTGGTCCGCAACCTGCCCAACCAGCCGCTGCGCTCGGCGCTCCGCCCGGTCGCCGCGGGGAGCTTCGGCTTCGTCCCCGAGGACATCCTCGACCTCTGGATCGAGGTGCTGGTCAAGCACGGGGTCGAGAGCCACTGGCTCTTCGACTGCCTCTACGACATGCCGCTGATGAAGGAGCGGACGCGGGCGCTGCAGGCGGTCGGCGGCGAAGTGGTGCCGGCGATCATGTACGGGCTCTCCGAACTACACACCGACGAGTTCTTCGCCGACCGCGCCCGCGAAATGGCGAGCTGGCCGGGGGTGAAGCGGATCTACGTCGAGGACGCGCCCGGCGTGCTGACGCCGGAGCGGGCGGCGACGCTCTTACCGGTGCTGCAGGAGGCGACGCCCGGCGTGCGGCTGGAGATCCACTCCCACAACACGACCGGGCTGGCGCCGCTGGTCTACGTCGAGGCGATCAAGGCCGGGATCGACCTCGTCCACACCGCGACGATGCCGCTCGCCAACGGGCCCTCGCTCCCGTCGACCGAGGCGATGGTGGAGATCGTCGAGGAGCTCGGCCACACCCACAACCTCGACAAATCGCACCTGCAGCCGGTCGCCGACCACTTCTACGCCGAAGCGGCGCGGATCGGCTACGAGGTCGGCGTGCCGAACGAGTACCGGATGCTCCCCTACAAACACCAGCTGCCGGGCGGGATGACCGGGACCCTGAAAAACCAGCTGGCCGAGTACGGGATGCCGGAGAAGTTCCAGGAGGTCATCGAGGAGATCGTGGTCGTGCGCTCGGAGCTCGGCGAGCCGGTGATGGCGACCCCGTTCTCCCAGTTCGTCGGTATCCAGGCGGTGCTGAACGTGGTGATGCCGGAGCGCTACCAGGTCGTCCCCGACGAAGTGATCCAGTACGCGATGGGCCACTACGGGCCGCTGATGCGGCCGGTCGACCCGGCGGTCGCCGACAAGATCTTCTCCAAGCCGCGGGCGAAGGAACTCGAGGGGTGGGAACGCGACCGCACGCCGATCGCGGAGTGGCGCAAGCGCCTCGGCGAGCACCTCTCCGACGAGGAGCTCCTGCTGCGTTACTTCTGCCCCGAGGAGCAGGTCGACAAGATGCTCGCCGGCCCGCCCCTGCGGACCGAGGGCTGGAACCACGACGGCAGCGTGCTCGAGCGGGTCACCGAGCTGATCGAAGAGAACCACTCCGCCCGCCACATCACGCTGGCCCAGCCGGGGATCACGGTCAAGCTGCGCCGCGACGGGGACTGAGCGTGGACGCCCTCGAGGCGATGCGGACGATCGGCACCTGCCGGAGCTACCGTCCCGACGACGTCCCCGACGAGGTCCTCTACCGGGCGGTCGAGGCGGCGCGCTTCGCCCCGCAGGGCGGCAACCGCCAGCCGACCAGGCTGGTCGCGGTGCGCGACCGGGCGCTGAAGGAGCGACTGCGCGACCTCTACCTCGTCCCCTGGCGCAAGTACTACGAGGCAGCCACAGCAGGCCGGCAGACGCTCGGCGAATACGACTCGGCCCAGCGCGCCGCCGATGCCGCGAACGACTTCGCCCACGCCCTGGCGGAGGTGCCGCTGATCATCGTCGTCTGCGCCCGCATCGACGCCCTCCACATCACCGACGCCGACCAGGGCCGCCCCTCGGTGGTCGGCGGCGCCTCGATCTACCCCTTCGTCCAGAACCTCTGCATCGCACTCCGCGTGGAGGGAGTGGCGACGACCCTCACGACCCTTCTCTGCGAGTACGACGCCGAGGTCAGGGACCTCCTCGAGATCCCCGACACCCACCTCACCGCCTGCCACCTCGCCGCCGGCTACCCGGAGCGCGGCTTCCCGACGCGCCTGCGACGCCGGGCCGTCGAGGAGACGACCTTCGTCGACCGCTTCGGGGAGTCGATCGGGAAGCCGTAGGGCGGGCGGGAGCGGGCCGGGAAGGGTTCAGGCCCCGCAAGCTGTCGCCCGGAAGGGACGGGGACCCGCAAGCCAGCGCCCGGGAAGGGACGGAGCCCCGCAAGCTGGGGCGGGAAGGGCCGTGGCCCCGCAAGCTGTCGCCCGGGGAGGGTCCAGGCCCCACAGGCCGGCGCCCGGAAGGGACGGGGCCCCGCAAGCTGTCGCCCGGGTAGGGGACCCGCCCCTCTCGCCACGGCCCGGG
>CALCIA010000060.1 GCA_937907435.1 uncultured Actinomycetes bacterium | reverse complement strand
CCCCTCTCGCCACGGCCACAGCCTGCCCGGGCCGTGGCGAGAGGGGCGCGTCCGTTATCCGGGCGACAGCTTGCGGGTCCCCGTCCCTAGATCCCCTAAATCAACTCACTCGACTCCAGCGCCTCGTCCTCCAAGCTCTGCCTGGCCACCCCTTCGCGGCCGACCTCCGCAGAGTCGTAGGCGGCCAGTTGGGGGAAGGCGAGGGCGACTACACCTACGGAGGCGAGGCAGGTGAGGCCGCCGGAGACGACCGAGAAGGCGGGGCTGGTGAGGGCCGCGACGCTGCCTGACTCGACGTCGCCGAGGCGGGGGCCGCCGGCGACCACGAGGCTGTAGACGGAGGAGACGCGGCCGCGCATCTCGTCCGTGGTCAGGGTCTGCATCATCGTGCTGCGGCAGACGGCGCTGACCGAGTCGGCGGCGCCGGCGAGGGCGAAGAGGACGGCGGCGGGCCAGATGTTGTCCACGAGGCCGGCGGCGGCGATGAGGATGCCCCAGAGGCCGACGCAGACGAGGACGATGCGGCCGAGCCGGCGGGCGTGGGACATCCAGCCGGTGGTCAGCGCGGCGACGGTCGAGCCCGCCGCGACCGCGGCGTAGAGGAGGCCGGTCCCGGCCGCGCCCGCGTGGTAGACGGTCAGCGCCAGGACCGGGAAGAGGGCGCGCGGCATGCCGAAGGTCATCGCGAAGAGGTCGATCACGAAGCCCGCCGTCACCGCGGGCAGCTTGCGCAGGTAGGCGATGCCGGAGCGGATCGAGCGCAGGACGGACTCGGGCGCCTCGCGCGGGGCGGGCGGCTGCCGCGACATCATCGCCGCCGCGGCCACCATGCCGAGGCAGCTGACCGCGTCCACCGCGTAGGGAGTGGTGAGGCCGAAGAGCGAGATCAGGATGCCGCCGAGGCCGGGCCCGGCGACCATCGTCAGCTGGTAGAGCCCGTAGGTGAGCGAGATCGCCGCCGGGAGCAGCTCCTGCGAGACCGTCTTGGGGACGATCGCCGAGGCGACGACCCGCTCGATCGCCGAGGCGCCCGCCATCGCCGCGGCGAGGACGAAGAGGATCCAGACCGGCGGCGGGCCGGTCGCCGCGGCCACGGCGAGCGCGGCGGCGATCGCGACCAGCGCGTACTGGCAGAGCAGCAGCAGCCGGCGGCGTTCGAACCGGTCGGCGAGCGCGCCGCCGAAGAGCGAGGCGACGATCAGCGGGCCGAGCTCGGCGAGACCGATCAGGCCGGTGAGGAAGGCCGAGCCGGTGATCACGAACACCTGGTAGGGCAGCGCCACCAGCGCCGCCTGGGACCCGAGGCCGGTGACCACGGCGCCGATCGTCACCAGCCGGAAGTCGCGTGACTCGCGCAAAGGCTGGACGTCCACCGCTATCCGGGATAACCATTTCAAGCCGAGCGAACGTAGCGGACGGGACGCGCCGCCTGGAGGCCCCTAAGATCGGCCTGGTGAAGGCGATCGTCCAGCGTGAGCTCGGAGGGCCGGAGGTGCTGCTGCTCGAGGAGGTGGCGGCGCCGGAGCCGATCCCGACCGAGGTCCAGGTCCGCGTCCAGGCCGCCGGGGTGAACCCGGTCGACTTCAAGACGCGCGCCGGCCGCGGGATGGCCGGGGTGCTCGGCGAGCCGCCGTTCACGGTCGGCTGGGACGTCTGCGGCGAGGTGACCGCGGTGGGCGGGGGCGTCACCCGCTTCGCGGTCGGCGACGAAGTCTTCGGCATGCCGTGGTTCCCGCGCGAAGCCGGCGCCTACGCCGAGTACGTGACCGCGCCCTCGCGCCACTTCGAGCACAAGCCGCACGCGCTGTCGACCGAGGAGGCGGGGGCGCTGCCACTGGCCGGGCTGACCGCCTGGCAGATCGTCGTCGACACGAGCCGCGTGCAGGAGGGCGACGACGTGCTGATCCACGGCGGCGCGGGCGGGGTCGGCCACCTTGCCGTGCAGATCGCCGCGGCGCGCGGGGCGAACGTGATCGCGACGGCGCGCCGCGAGCAGGCCGACTTCCTCGAAGGGCTCGGGGCGGCGCAGGTCCTCGACTATCGCGACGACGACTTCGACCGCCGCTGTGGCGACCTCGACTCGATCGTCGACTTCACCGGCCGCTATGGCGAGCGCTCGCTGGGGGTGCTGCGACCGGGCGGCACACTGGTCTCGGTGCCGAGCGGCGCCGACCCGAAGCTGCACGAGCTGGCGGCGCGGCGCAAGCAGCGCTCGACCGGGATCCTGGTCGAGCCCGACCCGGTCGGCCTGGCCGGACTGTGCGACCTGATCGAGCGGGGCAGGCTGCAGGTCGAGGTCGACGAGGTCTTCGACCTGGAGCGCGCGGCCGACGCGCACCGCCACGCCGAAGCGAGCCACGGGGCGGGCAAGATCGTCCTGAGGGTGCCATGAGCCGCGCGCCGCAGGACACCGTGGCGCTGGTCACCGGGGCGACCGACGGGCTCGGTCGCGCGATCGCCGAGCGCCTTGCCGAGTTGGGCGCGACCGTCCACGTCCACGGCCGCAGCGCCGACAAGCTCGCCGCCGTAGCGCGGGAGATCGTCGCCGCGACCGGCAACGAGGAGGTCCACACCCACCGCGCCGACTTCGCCTCGCTGGCCGAGGTGGGCGCCCTCGCCGACGAGATCGCCGCGCTCCCCGCGCTCCACGTCCTGATCAACAACGCCGGCATCGGCGCGGGCCTGCCCGACTCGCCGGACCGCGAGGAGAGCGCCGACGGCCTCGAGCTGCGCTTCGCGGTCAACTACCTGGCGAGCTTCGTCCTCACCACCCGCCTCCTCCCCCTCCTCGAACGCTCGGCGCCGTCGCGCATCGTCATGGTCGCCTCCCTCGGCCAGGCGTCCCTCGACTTCGACGACCCCCAGCTCGAACGCTCCCTCTACGAAGGCCGCCGCGCCTACGCCCAGTCGAAGCTCGCCCAGATCTCCTTCGCCAACGAGCTGGCCTACCGCCTCCCCACCGACGCCGGCGTCACCGTCAACTCCCTCCACCCCGCCACCTTCATGCCGACCAAGATCGTCCTCGCGGAGCGCGGCACCTCGGTCGACGCCCTCGACCGCGGCGTCGACGCCACCGTCCGCCTCGCCCTCGACCCCACCCTCGACGACGTCACCGGCCGCTTCTTCGACCGCGAGACCGAAGCCCGCGCCGAAGACCAGGCCTACGACCCCGACGCCCGCCGGCGGTTGTGGGAGCTGAGCGAAGCGCTCGCGGACTCGCACGGCTGAGGCTGTTTGTCTGTAGATCCTTCGTAGGTCTGGTGCGAACGTATGTTCGGTCATGGAGACCGCCTGCGTAATCGACCATCGCCTGGCGGCTCCCCTGCGCCCGGGCCATTCCGGGGGGCTTCGGCCCGGGCGCGGACTTCTTGACGATCCGGGGATCGGGCCGGCGGTCGATCGGGTGGACGATCCGGTCGCGGCGGCGGAGCTGACCGAGGCGGTGGCGCGGGCGCTGGAGGGGATCGGCGCGGGGGTCGAGACGGAGCGGGCCGGGGAGGTCTTCTTCGCGGTCGGCGGGCTGCGCGGGCTCTACGGCGGCGACGTCGACGGGGTGACGGCGGCGGCGCGGGCCGCCGTCGGGGCGCCGGTGCTGATCGGGGTGGCGCCCACCCGGACCGCGGCGCGGGCCGCCGCGGAGCGCGGCGAGATGATGGTGACGGCGGCGCGGCTCGGGCACTTCCTCGGGCCGCTGCCGACGGCGGTGCTGGTCGACCGGCTGGGGGAGCCGCGGGCGGCCGAGGAGCTGGTCGCCTCGCTGGAGCGGCTGGGGATCGGGACGCTCGGGGAGCTGCGTCGCCTCACCCTCGACCAGGTCGCCGACCGCTTCGGGCCGCTCGGCCTGCGCGCCCTGCGGATCGCCCGCGGCGAAGAGGAGCCGCTGCGCCCGCGCGTGCCGCACGAGGAGCTGGTCTGCGAGATCGAGCTGCCCGAAGGGGTGGCGGGGAGCCAGCTCGACCGGGCGCTCCACCTGCTGATCGACCGCCTCTTGGCGGCGCCGGCGCGGAAGGGGCGGACGCTGCTCGGCGTGCGGCTCGGGGCGCGGCTCTGCGGCGGCGGCAGCTGGAGCGCCGACCAGGGGCTCGGCCGTCCCACCGCCGCGGCGTCGTCCCTGCGGCGCCTCCTGGTGCCGCGGCTGGAGGGCCTGCCCGGGCCGGCGGAAGCGCTGCGGCTGCGGGCGCTCGGCTTCGGCCCGCCCGCCGCCGACCAGTTGGTGATGGAGGTCGGCGGCGCCGAGCCGCGCCGGCGTCGGCTCGGCGAGGCGGTGCGCGAGGTCCGCGCCGCCCAGGGCGCCGACGCCCTGCTCCGCGTCCTCCCCGTCGACTCGATGTCCCGCGTGCCCGAGCGTCGCGACCTCCTGACGCCGTTCCCGGAGCTGTGATGGGAGCGCGGGAACACGGAGGGGGAGCGGTGGGGGCGGGGGCGCCGTGATGGTCGGGCCGCGCAGACTCAACGAGCCCCGGCGAGTCGCGGTCGACGCCGATTCCGCGGGCGCCCCGCGGGCGGTGGCCTCTGTGGCGGTCGAGGCGGTGCGCGAGGAGTGGCTGGTAGAAGACCGCTGGTGGACGCCGCGCCCGCTGCGCCGCCACTACTTCGAGCTGGCAATGGCCGACGGCCGCGCCCTCACCGTCTTCCGCGATCCCGGCGGCGGGCGCTGGTACCGGCAGCGGGCCTGAGGCGAGGATGGCCACGCCCCCCTACATCGAGCTGCACGCCCACTCGGCGTTCTCCTTCCTCGACGGCGCCTCGACGCCGCTGGAGCTGGCGGGCGCCGCGGCGGCCCTCGGCTACACGGCGCTGGCGCTGACCGACCACGACGGCCTCTGGGGCTCGATGGAGTTCGCCCACTGCGCCAAGGGCCTCGGCCTCCGCCCGATCACCGGCGCCGAGCTGACCGTGCGCCTTCCGTCGCACCCCGCCGCCGATGGGCCGAAAACCGGACATATGGGCAGGTTTTCGGCCCATCAACATGTGACCCTGCTGGTGGAGGACGACGCCGGGTATCGGAACCTTTGCCGGCTGCTCACGGCGTCGCACTCGGGGACGCGGGACAACACGGCGCGCACGGCGGAACCCGCCTGGACGACGCTGGAGGAAGTCGAGCGGCACGCCGACGGGCTCGTGTGCCTGTCGGGATGCGCGCGGGACGGGGCGCTGGCCGGGGGCTTCGAGCGCGGGGACACGGCGACGGGCGAGCGGCTCGGGCGCAGGCTCCTCGCCGCCTTCGGCCCGGACCGCTTCCGGGTCGAGCTCCAGCGTCCCTACTGGCGCCGCGACCGGGCGCGCAACCGCTGGCTCGCGCTCCTCGCCGAGCGGCTCGGCGTCCCCACCGTCGCCACCGGCAACGTCCACGCGCACGCCCGCTCGCGCTCCCACCTCCAGGACGCGCTGGTCGCGATCGGGCTGGGTGAGACGCTTGAGTCCTCGGAGCCCCGCCGGCGCGGCAACTCGACCTCGGCGCTTGCCGCGCCCGCCGCGATGGCCGCCCGCTTCGCCGAGCACCCCGGCGCGGTCGCCGAGACCGTCCGCCTCGCCGAGCGCCTCACCTTCGACCTCACCGAGGACCTCGGCTACCGCTACCCCGGCTCCGAGGACGAGAGCGCCGACGGGGAGCTCGCCCGCGTCTGCGCCCACATGCTCGCCGAGCGCTATGCCGGGGACCCGCGCCGCGCCGAGGCCGAGACGCGCCTCGCCCAGGAGCTGGCGACGATCCGCGGCCTCGGCCTCTCCGGCTTCTTCCTCCTGCACCGCGACATGCTGGAGCTCGCCCGCGAGGTGGCGCTCGAGGTGCGCGGTCCCGACTCGGCCCGCTCCGTCCTCCCGCCCGGCCGCGGGCGCGGCTCCAGCGTCAGCTCGATCGTCTGTTATCTCACCGGCCTCTCCCACGTCGACCCGGTCAAGGCCGAGCTCTTCTCCGGCCGCTTCCTGAACGAGGAAACCGCCTCGATGCCCGACATCGACCTCGACTTCCCCCGCGACATCCGCGAGGTGCTGATCCCCCGCGTCCACGAGCGCTACGGCCACGAGCACTCGGCGCTGGTCGCCGCCTTCCCGACCTACCGGCCGAAGGGGGCGGTGCGCGACCTCGGCAAGGTGCTCGGGCTGCCGCCGGCGGAGATCGACAGGGTGGCGAAGACGGTCGGCTTCCACGAGGCCGCGGCCGAGATCGAGCGCGACCTGGTCGCGGCGCTGGGCGAGCGGCGCGCCGCCGAGCCGCGCTGGCGCATGCTGCTGGAGCTGGCGCAGGAGATCATGGGCCTCCCCCGCAACCCGTCCCAGCACCCCGGCGGGATGGTGATCTCGACCCGGCCGCTGATCGACGTCTGCCCGGTCGTCCCCGCGGCGATGGTGGGACGCCAGATCGTCCAGTGGGACAAGGACTCCTGCGGCGACGCGGGGTTCCTGAAGATCGACCTGCTCGGGCTCGGGATGCTCTCGGCGGTCGAGCGCACGGTCGAGGAGCTGGGCCGCAGCCGCGGCGAGCAGCTCGACCTCTCGCGCATCCCGCTCGACGACGAGCCGACCTACGAATCGATCCGCGCCGCCGACACCACCGGCGTCTTCCAGATCGAGAGCCGCGCCCAGATGCAGATGCTGCCGCGCACCCAGCCGCGGAACCTCGACGACCTCACCGTGCAGGTGGCGCTGGTGAGGCCGGGGCCGATCCAGGGCGGCGCGATCCACCCGTATATAGAGCGGCGCAAGCGGCTGCGCGAGGACCCGACCTTCGAGGTCCCCTACGAACACCAGCTGCTGCGCCCGGTGCTGGCGGAGACGCTGGGGACGATCGTCTACCAGGAGCAGGTGATCGAGGTGGCGATGGCGCTGTCGGGGTTCTCCGCCTCGGAGGCCGAGGGGCTGCGGCGGGCGATGAGCAAGAAGCGCTCGCTGCAGGCGATCGAGGAGCACCACCGGCGCTTCGCCCGAGGCGCCGAAGCCCGCGGGGTCGCGCCGGAGATCGCCGAGCGGGTCTGGCAGCAGATCCAGGGCTTCTCCGGCTTCGGCTTCCCGAAGGCGCACTCGGCGGCGTTCGGGCTGCTCGCCTACCAGTCGGCCTGGCTGCGGGTGCACCGCGGTCCCGAGTTCCTCTGCTCGCTGCTGAACGAGCAGCCGATGGGCTTCTACCCGCCCGACTCGCTGGTCCACGAGGCCCAACGGCGCGGCATCCGCGTGGCGCCGCCGGACGCGAACCGCAGCCGCGCGCTCTGCCACGTCGAGTCTCCGCGCCAGGACCCGGAGCTGCGCGGCGGCCTCCAGGTGCGAATCGGCCTCGGTTATGTGAAGGGGGTGCGCAAGGAGGAGATGGAGGCGCTCGCGGCCGAGCGCGAGCGCGGCGGGCCCTACCGGGGGATCGCCGAACTGGCCTCGCGCTCGGGGGCGGGCCTGCCGAGCCTCGAAAAGCTGGCCTGGGCGGGGGCGCTCGACGGCATCCCGGCCGACGGCGACGGAGAGCGGCGCGGCGCCCTCTGGCGGGTCGGCGTGACCGGGTCGGGACGGACGCGCGGCGGGGCGACCCAGCTGGCGCTGCCGATCGAGCCGCCGGAGCCGCCCGAGCTGGAGCCGCTCGGCGAGTGGGGCAGGCTGATCGCCGACTACCGGTCGACCGGCCTCACCCTGGGACGCCACCCGCTGGCGATGCTACGGCCGGGCCTCGACCCGAAGATCCTCCGCTCCTCGGACCTGCAGAGGACCCGCGACGGCGCCGTCGTCGAGGTCGCCGGGATGGTGGTCGCCCGCCAGCGCCCGGAGACCGCCAACGGCATCGTCTTCATGCTGCTCGAGGACGAGCGCGGCACGGTCAACCTGATCGTGCCGCCGCCGGTCTACGACCGCCACCGCCCCTTGGTCCGCGCCGCGCCGCTCGTGCGCGCGAAGGGCAAGCTGGAGCGCCGCGAGGGGACGATCAACGTGGTGGTGACCCACGTCGCCGCCCTGGAGCGGACCGAGAAGGTCCCCTCCCCCGCCCGCCCGTCCCGACGCGAACCGCCGCTCGGCGCCGGCCGCGATCCTTCGCCCCGCCGCCGCACCCGCCAACTGCGCGAGCACGCCGTCGCCGAGCTCCGCGCCGTCGCCCCCAGCGGCCACAGCTTCGGCCGGCGGGGGTAGCCTCTACACGTACCGTGTCAGGTCGTGTACCTTGACCACATGGCAGCCTCGGCGAAGCGGATCAACGTCACCCTCGACGACGCGCACGCCACCAAGCTCGCGAAGCTCGCGGAGCGCACGCACGTGCAGGAGGGGACCCTGGCCCGTTCGCTCCTCTCCACCGCACTCGATGATGCCGATCCCGATGCCGCCCGCATCACCGAGATCCTCGATGGGATCTCCGGCGCCTGGCAACGCACGCAGAAGGGTCTGGCAGAGGCAGCCCGCGGCGAAGGAACGCCGCTGGACGAGTTGGCCTGAGTGGCGCAGGTCATCGTCACCCCGCAGGCGCGGCGGGATGTGGACGAGGCGATCTCGGCGCTCACCCTGCCGGAGGACACCTGGGCTCGGATCGCGCGCTCGCTGAGACCCTTGGAGGCGTTCCCGCTCGCGGGACCCGAACTGGGCGGCCGCTGGGCGCCGACCCGATTCGTCCTCGGTCCCTGGTCCTGGATGATCCTGCTCTACCGCTACGAGCGATCGGCCGATCGGGTCTACGTCGTCGCGATGCACGACGGTCGGTCCGTGACTTCAGCCACGGCGGCACACCGATAGCTCGACCCTCGAGTGAGACGACACCGCGGGAGACAATCTCGGAGAGGCTGGGATGCCAGGGGCGTTCGCAGTTTTGGTCGGATAGGGCCCGGAAATGCGAACGCGGTGCCGCCCCCCGCCCCGAGGGCCGCAGGACCGGGACGGGAGCGTCAGGAGGGAACGACGAGAGTGGCACGGATCCGTGACGGAGGTCGGACGTCGTCACGAAGAGCGTGAGAACTCCGGTCTTCCTCCCGTGTTGTCCAACACCGACTTACGCGCTGCGTGTATTTCCCACCCCATAGGGGCCCTAAAACACGCAGCGCGATATCGACCCCTGGATTCAGGCCCGAAAAGGGCCTCCCGGGGCCGGAAAGTGTGACGTTCCCAGCATCTCTGTGACCGATCCGGCCGAGGTGTGGAGACTCCCGGACACGATCGTCACGGAAGTACGACCTCCCCCTCCCTATAACGCCTTCCTCACGGGAGTCCGACATCGCGACGTCCCTGTGACGCCTCTCCCACGGAAGCCTCACGTCCCTCGGACGGCCGGCCGGACCGCGGAGCCCCACCCGGATGGCCGGCCGCATCCGGCGGTCCCCCGTCCTGGAACTACCGGGCTAGTCGCGGGCGATGCGGGCGGCCTCGTCGCTGCCGACGAAGGGCGTGAGGGTGAACTCGGTGAGGTCGGGGAGGAGGGACTCGAGGTCCTCGGTCTGGCCGGCGACGATGCGGCGGGAGACGAGGGAGACCATGCCGCCGACGAGGGCTTCCTCGGTCGAGTCGGAGAGGTGTTTGAGCACCGCTTTGGAGGCGCCTTTGCGGCCCGCGGCGATGTAGGGGAGGAAGGTCTGCACGGCGGCGTCGTAGCGCTCGACCACCACCGGGCCCGCGACCAGGGCCTCGACCATCGCCAGGCGCGCGAGGTTCGGCTCGGAGGCGAGGAAGGCGAGCATCGCCTCGATCCCGGCGCGGGTCGCGACCGGCCACTCGTCCTCGGCCTTGAAGGCCTCCTCGACGCGCCCGCGGAGCTGCTCGGTGACCGTGTCGAAAGCCGCGACGAAGCACTCGTCCTTGCCGTCGAAGTGCTCGTAGAAGGTGCGCCGCGAGACCGCCGCGTGGCGGGTGATGTCGGCGATCGTGGTGCCGCCGTAGCCTTTTTCGGCGACCGCCTCGGCGAGGCCGGCGATCAGCCGCTCGCGCTGGTTGTGGACGACGAAGTCGCGCGGGAGCCCGTGCCGGCCCGGGGGCAGGCGGGACAGCTCCGGCGGGTACTCGGCAGCGTCGGCTGGATCGAGAGCCACGAGGCGACGATACCTATCGTTTACAACCGGGCGGTCGCCCGCTGCGCCGACTCGGCGCCGATGTAGGGGGTCAAGGCGAAGTCGACGAGGTCGGGGAGCAGCGCCTCGATCTTCTCGGTCTCGCCGAGCACGATGCGCTGGTAGATGACCCAGAAGATGCCGCCGACGATCGTCTCCTCCAGTGTCTCGGGCAGATCCTCCCCGTGCGGCGAGGACTCGCGGCCCACCCGCAGCAGCGGCACGAACGCCTGCAGCGACTCCTCGTAGCGCTCCTGCGCGGCCTCGCCGGCGGAGAGCGCCTCGACGACGCAGGTGCGGGCGAGGGCGGGCTCGCCGGCCACGTACTTGAGGAAGGCGCCGAGCCCGGCGGCGAGGCGCTCTTCCCAGCTCTCCGCCTCCGCGGAGGCCTCGACGATCCGCGCGACCGACTCCTCCACCGCGTAGGCCTGGGTGGCGAGGAAGCAGTCTTCCTTCGAGGCGAAGTTGTCGTAGAAGGTGTTGCGGGCGATCCCGGCGCGGCGCACGATGTCGGCGACGGTGACCGCGCGGTAGCCGCGGTCCATCGTCTCCTCGGCGAGCGCGTTGATGATCCGCGCCCGCTGATGACGGGCGATGAACTCACGCGAGAGGCGCTGGCGACCGGGTGGCGGTCGCATCGGGGAACGTTGAGCCACGAACAGGACGGTACCGGAACTGATCCAACTTCAACTTGGGCTTTCTTGAGCGCAGGAAGCCGCTCCTGCACTCGACACAGTCGGCCCTTGCTACCCGTTCGCTCCGGTCCCGAACCTCACCGATCGGGGGACGCCGGGGCGCCGTGACGACCCTCGCCGGAGGCGAAGCGGCCGGCCCCGCGGGCGGCGGTGGCGAGCGTCTCCCGACCGAGCCGGTGCTCCAGCGCGAGGCCGTCGGCGAGCGGCAGGCCGAGCCCCTCGATCGCGGCGCGACGGTCGGCGAGCATCGTGTCCTGGGGGAAGGCGGCGAGGGACTCGGCGAGCTCCAGGGCCCGCGTGAGGTGCGCGCCCGGCGCGGTGACCGAAGTGACGAGCCCGATCCGCTCCGCCTCCTCGGCGTCGACGGCGCGGCCGCTGAGGATGAGGTCGAGCGCCCGGCCGAGCCCGACCACGCGCGGCAGCCGCTGCGTGCCGCCGTCCACCAGCGGCACCCCCCAGCGGCGCTCGAAGCAGCCGAAGGTCGAGCCCGGCGTCGCCAGGCGCAGGTCGCACCAGAGCGCCAGCTCGAGCCCGCCCGCCAGGCACCAGCCGTCGATCGCGGCGATCGTCGGCTTCGACGCGGCGAACCGGCTGAAGCCCATCGGCCCGGCCGGGTCGTCGACGTCGAGGTCCATCGCCTTCAGGTCGGCGCCCGCGCAGAACGCCTCTCCCCCGGCCCCGGTCAGGACCAGCACCCGCGCGCCCTCGTCGGCCTCGAAGCGCTCGAGCCCCGCGCGCAGCGCCCGCGCGGTCGCCGCGTCGACGGCGTTGCGGCGCTCCGGCCGGTCGATCGTCAGCACCGCGGCGGCACCGACGCGCTCGTAGCGAACCTCCTCCCCCACGCGGGGATCGTCCCACAGGGCGGGGCGCGCCGGAGGCGCGGATCCGCACGGGGCGCGGCGAGCGGGCGCAGGGCGCCGCTCACACACGGTGCGGGATCGGGCGGGCTAGTCGCGGCATGACTCGCGGGGGATGCTCGCGACGCCCGGCTCCCGCTGATGAAACGCGCCCCGGTCGCCGGTCGCGGGAGGGGCAGGGTCCCCACGACCACCGCGAAAGCTAGAAAGCGACTCGGACGTTGCCGGCGGCCGGGCGTGCGGATAGGGTGGCCGCGGAATGAACGGAGGATCCGAGGCGTCCGCACGACGGGCGCGGCGCAACGTGGTCCTGACGGCGGCCATCGCCGGGCTCGGCGGGCTGCTCTTCGGCTACGACACCGGCGTCATCGCCAGCGCCCTGCTCTTCATCAAGGGGGACTTCGACCTCGGCAGCTTCGCCCAGGGCCTGGTCGTCGCCGCGGTGCCGATCGGCGCGGTCGGCGGCGCCGCGATCGCCGGGCCCGCCGCCGACAGCTACGGCCGCCGGCTGATGATCCTGCTCTCCGCCGTCGTCTTCACCGTCGGCGCGCTGGCAAGCGCCGCCGCCCCCGGCCTCGGCGTGCTCGTCGTCGCCCGCGTGGTGATCGGCGTCGCGATCGGGCTCGCCTCGGCGGCCGCGCCGGTCTACATCTCCGAGGTCGCCCCGGCGGAGAGCCGCGGGCGCCTGGTCAGCTTCTTCCAGCTGGCGGTGACGATCGGGATCCTCGTCGCCTACCTGGTCGGGCTCGCCTTCGACGGGATCGAAGGCTGGCGTTGGATGCTCGGCCTCGGCTGCGTCCCGGCGCTCGGGCTCGCCTTCGGGATGCTGCGGATGCCGCAGAGCCCGCGCTGGCTGGTGATGCAGGGCGACGACTACGCGGCGCGGGCGGTGCTGGCGAAGATCCGCGTCGACGACCCGGACACGATCGACCGCGAGCTGGAGGAGATCGAGGAGTCGGTGCAGACCGACGCCAAGCCGGGCGCCTGGTCGGACCTGCTGCAGCCGGCGGTGAAGGCGGCGCTGGTGGTCGGCATCGGCCTCGCGATCCTGCAGCAGGTGACCGGCATCAACACGGTCATCTACTACGCGCCGACGATCATCGAATTCACCGGCGTCAACTCCTCGGCGGGCTCGATCCTCGCCGCGGTCGGCGTCGGGATCATCAACGTCGGCATGACCCTGGTGGCGATCCGCCTGCTCGACCGGGCGGGCCGGCGCACGCTGCTGATGATCGGCGTCTCCGGGATGGTGATCTCGCTGGTCGCGCTCGGCGGGGCGTTCGTCGGCGGTGGCGGGTCGACCGTCGCCTCGGTCGTCGCGATCCTCAGCCTGATGACCTTCGTCGCCTCCTTCGCGATCAGCCTCGGGCCGATCTTCTGGCTGCTGAACGCGGAGATCTACCCGCTCGGCGTGCGCTCCAAGGCGGCCGGGCTGGGGACGATGGCGAACTGGACCTTCAACTTCATCGTCTCGCTGACCTTCCTGCTGCTGATCGAAGCGCTCGGGCGGGCCGGGGCCTTCTGGTTCTACGCCGCGATCGGCGTGCTGACCCTGTGGTTCTGCTGGAAGTACGTGCCGGAGACGAAGGGCAAGCCGCTGGAGGAGATCGAGGCGGAGTTCGAAGCGCGGGCCGCGTCGAAGGCCGGCGCACCGCTGCCGCCGGGCCCGGTCGAGCCGGTCGGCTGAGCCGGCCCAGGTACCCTTCGTCGATGCGCGTCGACGAGATCATCGCCAACCAGCGACCGACCTTCTCGGTCGAGTTCTCCCCGCCCCGCGACGCGGAGAAAGAACGGGCCCTGTTCGAGACGGCGCGCCAGCTGCGCGAGCTGGAGCCCGATTTCGTCTCCGTCACCTACGGCGCGGGCGGCTCGACCCGGGACGGCACGGTGGAGATCACGCGGGCGCTGAAGGACGAGCTCGGCTTCGAGACGATGGCCCACCTGAGCTGCGTCGGCGAGACGACCGAGGGGCTCTCGGCGACGCTCGACAAGATCGCCGCGGCCGGGATCGAGAACGTCTTCGCGCTGCGCGGCGACCCGCCGCGGGGGCAGAGCGACTTCGAGCAGCCCGAGGGCGGCCTCGGCAGCGCCGCCGAGCTGGCGGCCTTCATCGAGGCCGGGCCCTGGGACTTCGCCCTCGGCGGCGCCTGCTTCCCGGAGGTCCACCCGGAGGCGCCCGACCTGGAGACCGACCTCGCCTACCTGAAGCAGAAGGTGGAATCCGGCGCCTCCTTCCTCACCACCCAGCTCTTCTTCGACAACCAGGTCTACTTCGACTTCGTCGCCGCGGCGCGCGCGGCGGGGATCGAGGTGCCGATCCTGGCCGGCGTGATCCCGGTCGGCAGCTTCGCCCAGACCAAGCGGATCTGCGAGCTCTGCGAAGCCTCGATCCCGGCACCGCTGGAAGCGGCCTTCGAGGCGGCGGGCGACGACCCGGAGCGCGAGTTCGAGCTCGGCGTCGCCTACGCGGCGCAGCAGTGCTCGGAGCTCCTGATCGCGGGCGCCCCGGGGATCCACTTCTACGCCCTGAACCGCGCCCCGGCGACGCGCGCGGTGCTGGGCGCGCTGAAGGCCTCGAAGCCCTGGGAGCGGACCCGCGGTGACGTCGCGAGCCTCGCCGGGCGCATCGGCTGAACGGTTCTGCTTGCCAGAGGCGATCCGGTAGTGGGTCCGCTTGGGGGGCCCGAGCCCTTTGCTTAAGAGCTGCAAGGGACGGAGGTCGGTGAAGGCTTCGCACCGCGGCCCGAAGCTGGTGGGCGCCATCGGGCAGGGGGTGGAGCGTCTTGTACCCCGGAGCTTGCGAGTTCCGAGGCGACAGCTGGAGAGGGTTCCGCGCGGAGGGGTTAAGCGGAACCCCCTGCCCGATGGCGCCTAAGCCCGATAAGAGGGGAAGAACGCCCCCGCGTCGCGACCCTCCGAGAGCGCCGCGTAGCGCTCCGGGTCGCAGACGACCTCGGAGGTGCGCCAGGCGAGGGTGCGGTTGGCGAAGCCGCGCTTGAACTCCTCGAGCGCGTCGCCTGGGGCGATGCCGCCGCCGAGGTTGAGCGGCAGCTCCAGCTCGTTCGCGTGCTCGATCAGGCGGGCGACGACGTTCTTCATCGGCGAGTCGCCGAGGTGGGAGTCGGCGCTGCCGCTGAGGTAGTAGTGCAGGTAGCCGTCGCTGACGCAGGCGATCGAGGCGGCGGCCGGGGCGCCCTCGGGGTCGGTGGCTAAGGCCAGCCAGGTGCGCCCGGCGGCGAGGATCTCGTCGAAGTAGGCGGCGCCGAAGAAGTAGTGCGGCGCGGCGTCGGTCCGGCGCATCGTCTGTTCGTAGAGGTCGAGGAAGGCGGCGCGCTGGTCGGCGGTCGTCGCGGCGGCGGGGATCAGCTCGACCGCGTAGCCCACCTCGAGGTTGCGGCGGACCTGGCGGCGATCGCTCGGCCGGCTCTTCGGCTTCAGCGCCGGGTCGTGGATCTGGACGACGTTGCGCTCGGTCGACCCGGCGAGCGGCACCAGGTCGAGCCGGTGGCGGATGAAGACCGAGACGAGCCCGGTGCGGTGGAAGTCGATCGCGGTCGGATCAAGCCACCCCGGGTCCCCCTCCGATGAGTTCGCACTTTCCCGCGCATACCGCGGAGAACTGCGAACTCCCCCAAGGGGGACGTCTTCGACGGCGCTGAAGCCCGGGTAGCCGTAGGGCGAGACCGCGTCGCGGTCGGGGCCCTCGCCGATCTCGCGGACGATCAGCGGGGCCAGCAGCTCGGCGTCGCCTGCCTCGATCCGCAGGGTGTGGGTGACGCCCTCGGCGGCGAGGAAGTGGGCACCGCGGAAGAACTCGGTCGCCTGCCCGCCGACGCCGCCGACGGCCGAGGCGCCGCCGTCCTCGATCAGCTGCGCGAAGGGCCTACTCACCCGAAAAGGTCCGCGGTGGCGGCGCGGAACTCGTCGGGGAGGACGCCCCAGACCTCGCAGTCGTCGGGCGGCTCCCCCTCGCGCGCGAGGTGGGCGCGCATCGTCCCCTCGTGCTTCCAGCCCTGGCTGGCGACGGTCTTCTTGGCGATCTCGTTGCGCGCGGGGATGCGTCCGTACACCCGGTGGGCGCCGAACTCGTCGAAGGCCTTCTTGATCGTCAGCGCCTCGGCCCGCCGCCCGACCCCTTTGCCGCGCACGTCGTCGCCGATCAGCGCGCCGAGCTCCGGCGCCGTCTGGCGGAACAGCCCGTAGAGGGCGGTGAAGCCGACCGGCTCGTCGTAGCCCTCGACCACGATCGCGTACTTGCGGTCCTCGCCGGAGTCGTCCATCGCCCGCTTGGCCCACCCTTCGGCTTCCTCGAGCGAGAAGCTCCCCCGCTGCTCCATCAACGACTTGGTCGCCTCCGGATTGTTGAACCAGCGATGGACGGCAGGCGCATCACCCTCCTCGAATCGCCGCAGTGAGACCTCAGGTCGATCAGCCACGCGCGGAACCCTACCTTCCGTCACAAAGTCCCATCACCCCGCCATCGATGGGCCGAAAACCGGACGCATAGGCAGGTTTTCGGCCCATCAACATCAGTCAGGCGAAACGCCTTTGCCGGTGAGGACGGGGAGGATCGTCATGCCGATGATGCGGAGGTCGAGGCGGAGGGTGCGGTGGGCGACGTACCAGTCGTCGAGCTCGACTCGTTCGGGCCAGGTGATGTCGGCGCGGCCCTTCACCTGCGCCCAGCCGGTGATCCCGGGCAGGACCTCGAAGCGGGGGTGGCCGTGGAGGTCGAAGTAGTCGAGGTGGGCGGGGAGGGCCGGGCGAGGGCCGACGATCGCCATCTCGCCGCGCAGGACGTTGACGAGGTTCGGGATCTCGTCGATCGAGGTGCGGCGCATCAGCTCACCCGGTCGGGTGACGCGCGGGTCGCCGCGGCCGACCGCCGTCCCGACTCCCTCGGGGTCGGAGCCCTCCACCATCGTCCGCAGCTTCAGCATCTCGAACGTGTGGCCGTCCTTGCCGACGCGCAGCTGGCGGTAGACGACCGGGCCGCGGCTGTCGAGCTTGATCCAGATCGCCGCCGCGAGCAGCACCGGGGAGAGGACCAGGAGCCCGAGCGCGGCGAGGAGGCGGTCGACGGCGTGGGGCATCAGCGCCGCTCCCTCATCGCGTTCCCGCCGCCTTCTCCCAGCGCCCCCCGGCGCCGTGGCGGAGGCGGTCCCAGAGGCCGAGGACGATCGAGGCCTGGGTGAGGACGTAGTACCGGCAGACGCGCACCACCGTGTCGTCGGGGAGGCGGTTGGAGAGCGCCGCGACGACGAGCAGCACCAGCTGCGCGAGCAGGGTCAGGTAGTAGAACCAGCCGCTCCCCAGCAGGACCAGGTTGGCGAGGAAGACGAGGACGTGGAGGAAGGGCGTCGCGTAACGCAGCAGCCGGTGGGAGAAGAGCTCGAACGCGAAGAGCGGCGGGTAGCCGCGCGGGACCAGCATTCCTTCGCCGACGACGATGTCCCAGAGGCCGACCATCATCCGCCGTTTGCGGGCGAACTCGCCCTCGATCGTCGGCACCATCTTCTCCTCGGCGCGCGCGCTCGGGGCGTAGAGGGAGCGCAGGCCGCGCTTGGCGAAGCGGAAGGGGAAGCTGAGGTCGTGGCTGCCGGACGGCGGCAGCTCCTCGTAGGCCGAGCGGCGCACCGCGTAGATCGCGCCGTTGCCGGCGGTGATCCCGGCCAGCTCGGACTCCAGCGCGCGGATCGACATCTCGTAGCGCCAGTAGGCGCCCTCGAGGTTGTCCCCCTCGGGGTCGAGGAAGCGGACCTGGCCGCAGACGTAACCGACGCGCTCGTCGGCAAAGGGGGCGAGCAGGCGGCCGAGCGCGTCGGGCGCCCACTCGCTGTTGGCGTCGGAGAAGGCGAGGAACTCGCCGTCGGCGTCGGAGACCGCTTCGTTCAGGGCGGCGACCTTGCCGCCGGGCGGCAGCTCCAGCACGAGGTCGGCGCCCGCCGCGCGCGCCCGCTCCGGCGTGGCGTCGGTGGAGCCGTCGTCGGCGACGATGATCTGCAGGCGCTCGCGCGGCCAGTTGAGGCGGAGCGCGTTCTCGACTTTCGCCGCGATCACGTCCTCCTCGTCGTAGGCGGGGATGATCAGCGAGACCAGCGGCGGTTCGCCGGGCGCGGTGCCGGTGCCGAGCGGGCGTGGGGCCTTCGGCCCGCCCATCGCTTCGCGTCCGCGGCGCGCCGCGACCAGTGCGCGGAGCACCAGCGGATAGCCGACCTGGGCGAAGACGATCGCCGGCGCGCAGACCCAGAAGACGATCGCGGCGAGCGTGGTCACGGGCGCCCCGCCCGGTCGCCCGCCGCGCCGGCCTCGGGCCCCGCCAGCAGTTCCTCGTAGAGCGCCAGGGTGAGGCGGGCGGCCTCGTCCCAGGAGTAGGGACCGGCGGCGGCGGCGCGGGCGGCGGCGGCCAGCTCCTCGCGGGCGGCGGTGTCGTCGACCAGCTCCCGCAGCGCCGCCGCGAGGGCGGCGGTGTCACCGGGCGGGACCAGCCGCGCGGCGCCCGCGTCGGCGACCTCGGGGAAGCCGCCGACCGCGCTCACCACCATCGGCTTGCCGAAGGCGAGGGCGGTGTAGAGGACGCCGGAGTGCTCGGCGTCGAGGTAGGGCAGGGCGACGACGTCGGCGCGGCGGAAGATCGCCGGGATCTCGGCATCCTCGACGAAGCGGGTGACGAAACGGACCTTGGCGCCGGCCAGCGCGGCGGCCTCGTGCAGCGGCTCGACCGACATGCGCGGGTTGCCGACGATCCAGAGCTCGGCGCCGTCGACCTCGGTGAACGCCTCGAGCAGGTTCTCGAGGCCCTTGTATGGACGGAGCAGGCCGAAGGAGAGGACGACCGGGCCCTCAGCCCCCTCCAGCTCCTCCGGCAGCGGCTTCTCCTTCGGCAGCCGGGTCAGATAATCGAAGGCGCCGTGGGGGATCACCCGCACCCGCTCGGCGGGCAGGCCGACCTCGTCGCGCAGCCGGGCGGCGCTGTGCTCGGAGTGGGCGACGACCGCGTCCATCGCGCCGAACACCTTGCGGGCGGCGCGGGCGGCGCGGCGGCTCGCGTCCGGGGGCAGGATGTAGTGCGCGGTCATCACCCGCGGGCGGGTCGGCGGCAGCAGGCGCCGGTCGAGCCCCGGCAGGGTCAGCCACTGGTAGTGGACGAGGTCGGCGTCGGTCGGCGCCCGACGGAAGGCGAGCATGTCGCGCAGGTGCTCGGCGCCCTTGAACGGCAGCCGGGCCGAGGAGGAGAGCCCGCGCGAGGCGGTGCGCCGGTAGAAGCGCTCGTCGACCTCGTAGCCCTCGGCCGCGGGTACCGGCCCGTAGAGGAACTTGGTCGTGACCAGCTCCACGTCGGCCCCCCCACGCGCCAGCGCCGCGGCGAGCGCGCGGTCGTAGGGCGGCGTGAATGCGGATGGGTCAACGAGTTGTACGCGCATGGTCACGGGTGTCCCACGTACATGCGACACCGAGCAGCCGATTATCTTGACCGACTTGGCTCCAGAGCTTTCCTACTGCGTCGTGAATACGAATGGCCGCGAGTTCTTGCTCGCCTGCCTGTCCGCCATCGAGCGGACGCATCCGGCCGGGGTCGAGCGGGAGGTCCTTGTCCTCGACAATGCCTCCACCGACGGCTCGGCGCACGCGGTGCGGTCGCTCGGGGGGGACATCGAGCTGATCGAGCGGGAGCGGCCGACCGGGAAGGCGGCCAACGACTCGCTGCTGATGGAACGCGCCAAGGGCCGTTATTGCCTGCTGCTGAACGAGGACTCCGAACTGAAGCCGGGGGCCGCTTCGGTCCTGATGGCCGCGCTCGACGCCGACCCACGGGCAGCCGCGGCGACCCCGCAGCTGCTGGACTCGAACAGCGTCCCCTACCCGTGCGCGTGGCGCTTCCCGGGCATCGGCACGGCGCTCGCCGGGGCGTTTTTCCTACATCGATGGCTCACCGTGCAGAGCACCGGCAAGGTGACCCGCCCGGTCGACTGGGCGCAGTCGAGCGCGCTGATGGTCCGCCGTGAGGCGGCGGCGCAGGTGGGCTTCATGGACCCCGACTTCTTCGTCTACTACGACGAGTGCGACTTCGCCAAGCGGCTCGCCGAGGCGGGCTGGCACGAGCTCTTCGTCCCCGGCGCTGCCGCCGTCCACCACGACCAGCTCTCGACCGACCTCGCCGCCGGGCTGCCGCGGATCGTCGAATTCCACCGCAACCGTGACCTCTACATGCGCAAGCACCACGGCCGGATCGCGGCGCTCGCGGTCCGCGGCCTCACCGCCTGGTCCTACGCCCTGCGCTCCTTCGCCGCGACCGTCATCCCCGGCCAACCGGCCGACGTCTATCGCGCCCACGCACGGCAGGCACTATCCCCGGGGCGCGGAGCCGGGCTGCGCGAGCGGGCCGAAGCGACCCGGACAGGTCCTTAGTCGACTTTGGCGTCGCTCTTCGCGGGGGCCTTCTCGGAATCACCCGAGAGGGCGCCTTTGAACTCACGCATGCTCTTGCCGAGCCCACGTCCCGCCTCGGGCAGGCGTTTGGGGCCGAGCACAAGCAGCGCGATGATCACGACGATCGCGATCTCAAGCGGTCCGATCTGGGAAAACATGCCATCGATTATGGCCCACCGCGCAAGTGCGGGGTGAAAACTCGGAGGGCGGGGCGGCGGGGGCGGGTGGCATGGGGACCCGCAAGCTGTCGCCTGGGAGGGACGGGGGCCCGCAAGCTGCCGCCCGGATTACGGACGCGCCCCTCTCGTCACGGCCCGGGCAGGCTGTGGCCGTGGCGAGAGGGGCGGGTGTGCGGAAGGTGT
>CALCIA010000059.1 GCA_937907435.1 uncultured Actinomycetes bacterium | reverse complement strand
TTGTGCCTCCAACCCCCGTCCTGAGACTTCCCCCGTCCGGGCCAGTACCATGATCGCGAGCCTGACAGATGGCGTCAGGCGGTGCCAGGTTGCGACCAGCTCACGGAGCGCCGCGTCCTCCCGACACATTTCCGACGGGATCCCGGTGTTGTTTTCGCAAGTCGTTTCCAGAAAACAGTTTGTGCGATTTGGTGTCCGGGTGCAATTCCCGCCGCCTCCACTACTTACGGCAACTGCCAGCTCCTGACTGCAGATGCCACAACACGACGTAAAGCCTCGCTTCGGCGGGGCTTTGCTCGTTTCTGGAGCTCGCGTCGCGGACGCCCCGACTGACACCCGGCGCCACCTCCTGACCCAAGACGCCGCCCGAAACGCAACCATATTGCAACCGATCGGCGTTCACGCATCCGTCGATGCCGGTGCGGACAGGGCCAGTATCTGTCCCCGAGTCTCAGCAGGAAGACCCGGCCAGGCGGCGACCACGGCCTGCAGGTCCGCGTCGTGCTCCAGCGCCTCGACCGCGGCTGGTGCCAGAGGGAACGGCAAGGCGGCCAGGGCCTCCGCCCGGTCCTCCATGCCAATATGGGTGTACTTGGCGGTCTGGCGAATGTCGGCATGGCGGGCAAGCTCCTTCGCCTCCATGATCGACGCGCCCGACCGGACCAGCCCGGTGATGTGGCTGTGCCGCCCGGCGGCGTGGAAGTCGGCCAGCCCCTCGGGCGTTTCATAGGGGATGCCCGCCCGCTCCAGGTCCTTCTGGACCATCGTGTAGGTTTTCCGCCACGCCAGATTCGGGAACAGGGGATCGTCAGGGGCCAGGCCGGCGATCCACCCCCGGACCAGGATCACGAGCTCCGGGTGCATCGGCAGCGTGTCCTTCCGCCGGTGCTTCGAAGACTTGGCCTCGACGGTGAGCGTCGGCGGGGACGCTTCCATCTGGAATGAGCTCGGCGTCAGGCTAGCCAGCTCTCCCCTCCTGAGCCCGGTCAGGTAGCTGATCTGGTAGATCCTCGCCCGCATCTCGCCGTCGTAGCCCTGGACCTCCACGCCGGACGTCCGAGCTGCCTCGACCAGCCGGGCGAACTCGTCGGGCTTCAGGGCCCGTCGCTTGTGCCGGACATCGGTCTCGGCGTTCAGCCGCTCCATCCCCACAAGCGGGTTCCCAGGCAATCGCTTGGTCAGGACGAGCCACTTGCCGAAGGCGTCTGCTGCCTGGAGATAGTGGTTGTAGGTCCGGGCCCCGATATCCTCCTCCTCGCGGAACTCGTTCAGCCAGTCGACGACCTTCTCGCCGTCCATCGCGGCGAGCGTCTTGAACTCGCAACCCTCGACCACCCGCCGGACCCGGGTCATGGTCAGGCGTCGGTGCTTGGCCGTATTGTTGGCGAGCGACCGGTCGAAGGCCTGGAGGTGCTCCTCGATCGGGCTCTGCTTGATCCCAAGGAGCCGCTCCTGGGCGGGGTCGATCATCCCCCGCTTCCGCAGCAGCACCTCGTTCTCGAGCTTGGCCGCCAGCTGCTCGGTCAGGGCCTTGTCGGTGAAGCCCTTGGCGAACTGCCGTTTGCCCTCGTGGTCGGTGTACTGAATGACGTACGGCTTGTTCTTCTTCCCCTTGTCGCGGCCCCTCTTGAAGATCGTGGCCATAGGCGATGCCTCCAAAGAGAAAGGGACGGTCTCCCGTCCCTGATTCTACGTTCAGTAGGTGGAGCGCGCCAGACCGTTACCGTCTGCCGATGAACGGCAGAGGCTCGGCGCTTTTCGGCAGGTAGAGAGGATGCTTGGGGTGGCCGTCGCGGGTGACGCCGAGGGCCAGCGGCTCGAAGCCGTACCCGGCGAGCCAGCCAAGCACGGTCTGATCCTGGCCCCGGTGCTCGCCATGGACGCCCCAGGCGCAGATCACCGGGCCGGCGTCCGGGACCGACAGCGTCCGGTCGAACCAGTCCCGGTTCTCCGGGCCCACCGGATCAGCGGCCCGCTTCATGTCGGCCGGGTCGGTCGCACGAATCGCGAACAGGTTGAGGACCGCCAGACGGCCGCAGCCCCACTGGCGAGCGAAGCCGATGCACCGGCGGATGGTCGGGTCGTCGTTGGTGGCGTCCGCGGTGCTCGGATTTAACATGACGAAGGTGGCGGTCCGCGAGCCGGAACCGACCTGCCGGGTCAGGAGGTAGCGGTAGCTGCCGCAGGCCGAGATGACGGCGTTGTCTTCCAAGGGAAGGGTCAAGGACGCCGACATCTGGCCTGCCTTACTCGTCGAACTTGAGCAGGAACTTCGGGTTGATGACCTTGAAGCTGAGCCGTCCCCCGATGTCCTCGTCATACTCCTCTGCGAGCGGCCGGAGTACCACCCCTTCCCGCTGGACCTTCGGGTTGAGGGCGCTGACCCCCTCCGAGAACGCCACGAGCTGATCGACGGTGTGATCAAGCACGATCGTCCCGAGCTGGGGCACCGGCTCAAGCCCAAGTTCGCTCAAGACTTCGAGCTTCTCGCCGTGGTCGACGAGCCGGTAGTTGTCTACGTTCAGGACGCTGAAGACCCGGAGAGTGACCACCGGGAGCGCGTACTTGTTCTTCTGGATGCCCGGCCCAATGACCTCGGCCTGGATGGCCAGGTCGTGGCCAAGCCGCTCTCGGGCGGCCCGTAGCTTCTCCTCCAGTCGCATGCCCTTGGCGACCCTGACGAGCACGTTCGACTCGTCGGCCTCGTCCATCCAGAGGTTCCGGCTACAGATACCGAAGGCCTCCTCGCGGATGAAGGCGGTGAACGACGTCCCGTCGAGCTTCTCGGTCACGTAGAACGTCTTGCCCCGGTGCCGCTCCAGCACGGTTTCCAGGACCTGCACGCGGGTCTCGTCGGTCTTCGGCAAGAAGCCCGGGAACTGCCCCTTCACCTTCCCGCCCATGCCGACCGGCAGCGGCGGCTCCCACTTCAGGACCCCGAGCAGATCGGTGACGTCTGCCCCCTCTTCGGTCGGGGCCCCGGGCGGCAGGATCGAGAGCGGGAAGCAGATGCCCTGGGAGACCTGGCCGCGCAGTCTGACCGTCTTGATACGGAACCCGGCCGGGAGCGTCACCGCCCCGGTGGCATCCGTCTGGGCGGGCTTAAAGCTACTGGCGCGCAGGAACTCGAACTCGGGCCGCTCGGGCAAAAGTGAGTCGATCTCGCAGTAGACGATCTTGTCGCCCGGCTGGTGCTCGCCCTTCTTGACGACGACCCACCAGCCGAGGACGCGGATCTTCTCGATCGCGTCGGCGTTCGGGATGGGCTCGACGGCGTTCACCGACTGGATGCTGGCTAGTTTGCGCATGGGTGCCCCCATTCTTTCGTTTTCTGCTCGACACGCTCGTCGTGCTGAGGGTTCGTGTGGGATCGAATCGGGATCATCTCGCCCGCCCCTTCGCCTGCTCCGGCTCCCGGAAAGGCGGCTGGAGCTCGCAGACTGGCAGCTCGACGAAGCCCGACCGAACCGTCTGGCCGGTCGGCTTCACGACGCCGGCGGCGACCAGAGCTTCCAGGAGTCCCTCGTTTTCAGCGTAGGACTTGATCAGCACCTGATTACAGCGCAGCGTCGCGGTCGGCACGTTGACGGTGGCCGTAGCGACAGGGCCTTCCTCGTCGACGAGGCTCAGGGCCACGCGGCCGTTGCCATAGCGGCGCTTCTGTACGGTGCAGTCGGTGTCGAGAAAGCGGACGCCGGTCATGCGGCCTCGCGTTCCGGCCAGTGGAAGGCGAGGCCGTTGCGCTGGATGATCTCGAGCTGCAAGTTTTTCCATCGTTCGGGCCAGTGCGTCGTGATATGCAGCAGTATTCCCTCGCACCAGACGCAATTTATCCTTCGCAGCAGGTGACTGCTGACGTGACTATTGTACGGCTCCTCCCCCGGGTCATCTTTGGTGGCCTTTCTGAGGGGGCGTAATTCCACCAATTCGTATAGGTCCCCCACCTGCGGCTCCAACAGGTGCAGGCTGTCGGGGTGCACGTATAGTTTCCCGAGATACGAGAAGTCGTGCTGCCAGAGCTCGCGGAACGTGTCGTCGCAGTCGATGAACCGACTTCCTGCATCGACCTCATGGTCGTCAATATCAAGGGCAAGCAGTTTCATCCCAAAATGCTTCGACATCCACGCGGCGGCCAGCGGGTCGTGATAGAAGTAGCGGATAGAATTGGGGCTTGCGCTCGTCTCAGATTCAGTCATAATGGTGTCTCCTATTATCCAGTAGGACGGAGCATAGCGGCTTTCGTGGTGACGCGCAAGCCCTATGCTCTTCGATCTCCTCCCGGACACCCCCGCTCAATCCACTCCCTGACCTCCGCCGCGCGCCACCTCGTGTTGCGGCCGATCCGCACAGGCTGCGGGACCTTGCCCGCCGAGAGCAGCCGCCAGAGCGTGCGTTCGGAGATCTGCATCAGCCTGGCCAGCTCTTCGGCGTTCAGAAGCATCGGCGTCGTGTCGGTGCTCATCGCTCATGCCCTCCCCGGTCCCGATCCTTGGCCTGGGTCGTCTTGACGCGTTCGCCCGCCTCGTCGAGCAAACGCTGAAAGTCGCTGCGCGTGTCGAGCGGAGTGGAAGGGGAGTTGCGCAGGATGTCGGCGAAGGAATCCTGCGGGTCGCGGGCAGGCTCATCCGGCTCAAGACGCATCTCGTCCCACGACGTCCTGAAGGTCACGAAGCGGTAGGGATTCTCTCCGCGCTGGGCGATCTCGGTTAGCTTCTGGCCATTCCCCATCGCTGTGTCGAGTTCCTGCGGCGTGACCAGTTGCTCGCGGATGGCGAACTGGAGCGCGCCGAGGTGGCTGCTGGAATCGATCCCGAAGTCCACGACCGTGGCCATGCCCGGCCAGACGTCAAGCTGGCAGCACTCGATCAGCTCCTGCGTCAGCGGCCTGATAGGGCGGTCCTGCTGGCCGTTCGGCTGCAGAAAGCTCCGCTCCATCTCGCTCAGCTCAGCCTCGGTGACCGTTGGAACGGTGCGAGGCGGCGAGGGTTGTTCCTGCGCCGCCCTCTGGCGGGCCTCTTCCTCCATCTTCGCCGTCTCAGACTCGCCGTACTTCATGACCCGGACCGCGCGGTCCTCGGCCATGACGTCGTCGCGCCACGCCTTCCACTCCCCGGGCGTCATCGGCCTGTCGTCATCCTCGATACCAGACGTGCCGCGCGTGGCCGCGTCGATCAACCGGTTCCGCTGGGCATCGGCGATCTTGCCGGGGTCGACCTGACCGAGAAGGATGTGGGCCTGATCCCGGTTCGTGATGCCCGTCCAATCGACTGAGTCCTGAAGAATGGCGAGCTTGGCTCGCTCGGGCATGTCTTTCCACGGCCGCTCGACGAGCTGGTGCCCCTTGTCGCTCCCGACGATGGCCGGGTATTGGCGGGCCTTGATCCGGTCAATGTGGTCGAAGACCTGACGGAGGCGGTCTTTGTCGCTGGGCATGGTCAAAGCTCCTCCTCACGGCCGGGCGGCTTGTCGATCTCTTCGCGGCAGACGCGGTAGAACTCGCGGACGGCCTCGATGCGCTCCTCTTCACGAAGGCACGCCTGAATGACCCAGACGCACCGCTGGGCGATCTTGATGCAGATGTTGTGGACCGCCGGATTGACGGACTGGTTTTCGATGAACACGGTCTTCTCTCCTTGAAGACGGGCGGGACGTCGGCATCCCGCCCGTTTCCTCGGTGCACCTGATTGACTGAAGACGGCTCGGCCCCGACGCCGATCACAGCAGCCCGGACTCGCGCATCTTCTCGTCGAAGGCGCGGGCCTCGCCGACCATCGTCTCGCAGAGCGTCTTGAAGAAGCCGGCCGAGAGTCCCTGCGCCATGGCGCAATAGGCCAGGGTGAAGCGGACGTTCTCGTCGCGGCCGACGCCCATCTGCCACGCCGGGAACATCAACTCGGCGTTGCGGTGGAGGAGGTAGGCGGTCGCCGCCGGGGGCAGTCGCCCTGCATCGAGAGCGGCCTCGCTGAGGGTGGAGATACCGATGAGTTCCCCACCCGAACCGCAGGAGACGATGATCTTCCGGACCCGAATGATCGGGTCGCGGAAATGCAGGACGATGCCGTCGTTGCCGATCCGCTCGTCGATCGACCAGCCAATCTCGGAGCAGAGCGCCTCGACCCGGCTCCTGCCGCTGCCGCCGTGCCCGTGCCCGTTCGTGTGCGTGAAGCCGTTCCCGCTGACGGCCGCGCGAACGGCCTCTCCCGCCATGCTCCCCATCCAGTCCCTGAGCGATCCCATGTCTGCTTCCTCCTCGTTAGAACCTGAACGAATCCATGAACTCCCGCTTCTCGAAGTACAGCCTGAGCGCCTCTTGATAGGCGGCGTCTCCCTCCTCCTCCCGGCCCTGGTCACGGAGCTCCTTCGCAGTCGTAATCGCCTCCTTGAACCGCCGTTCGTAGTCCCGCTTCCGTCGCTTAAAGGCTTCGAGCCGGGTCATCAGCCATTGCCAGACGCCGACAGTGACGACCACGACCACTCCGAAAAGCGGCAGGCAGATGCGAGGGTCGTTCTGAGGCTGGCTGTCCCAGACCTCCGGGTGGAGGAAGGACCAGGCGAGGAGGTAGACCTCCCATCCGACGAATGCAATGAGGGCAACGGCTGTCAGGCCCTCGGAAAACCGCTTCATCCTTTCCTCCTGTCAGGTGATTACTTCTTGAAGACGGACTCCAGCCAGGCCTCGACGGCGCTCTTGCCCGCCTCCTGCACGAACTCGTTCTTGAGCGCGGACTTGGTCATGTTGCCGATCTGCTTGGTGGTCTGGGCGATGCTGCAGGAGATGAACCAGAGGAAGAGCCACCCGACGACGCAGAACCCGCTGAACGAAAAGTCGAACGGCCAGATGAGCGCATAAAGCATGTCGTTGCCTCCTGAGCAGTTGTCGCTTTGGTAAAGAACGTGGTTGAGTGATGATGCTGCGGCGGCGCGCAGCGGAGTCCGGCCGGTCCGTCCAGTGACGCCGGGCAGTCCCGCCGCAGCATCGATTGCGGGAAACCTCTATCCGTAGGGATGGCGATTCAGGCAGATAGTGCGCGGCGCGGCGTTACATCTCCCGGCCGCCGCGCTCCGGCTCGCGCTGGTGGTCCTGCTGCTGCACGTCCTTCTGCGGATCCTCCTGGACCTCGCCGGCCCTCGGGTACATGACGAAGGCGTTGCCGTGGAACAGCGCTGCAGCCATCTCGTGCGCGCCGTGCGACCCCATCTCCTTCAACTCGGCCCAGATTTCGCTGGCCATCTTGCGGGGCTGAAGGCCCGGGGCGAACGCCTTGACCGCCTCCTTGACGCCCTCGACGCTCGCCTCCACCGCCCCCATGGGCGGCAGGTGTTGCTGCATCATTCGTTCGAAGTATTCGTTGGCCATGGTTCACCTCATCTGCCAGTAATCCGCCGAGAACGGGTCAGCCGAACCGCTCGGCTGAGCCAGACCGCTGGTAGGGGATGATCCCCCCGCCATCTGCGTCAGGGCCAGGGCAACCAGCCCGGCCCCGACCAGGAACACCACTGCATCGAACAGAGCGCGCACCGTCGTGATGCGGCGCTTCGGCCGACCGCCGAAATTCGGATTTTCGAAGTGCCGCACGATGGAAGTACGGATCGGCGGAACACCTTGAAGGAAGGTCAACGCCGTTCGCTCCGACAGGGACATAATCTCTTCCGGGCGGAGCAGTTTCCGGCCCGCCTGCTGCCAGTTCTCTGACCAGTTGTCCGAGTAGCTGTAGTGGATCCCCCCATGTTCGCCCTCTGATCTCGACGTCCCCCCGGTCCTTCCGCCGCTGGTGACTACCTGAGTGAATTCGCCCAGGCGGTTGCTCACGTATTCGGCCGTCTGGTTGTCGTTCACCGCGAAGTAGATTTGCGTGCAATTCGCGAGTACGGTCTGGTCCTGGTCCTGGGGCCAGCACTTCTTGAGCTGAGCAAGGGCCTGGTAGACCAACATCAACCTGACGCCGTAACCGCGGTACTGGGCGAGAGCGTCCCCCAGCGACTCCATATGGCCAAGAGACGCCGCCTCGTCGATCACAAAATGCACATGAGTCCTCATCGCTGGCCTCCCTTCACGACGGCACGCAGCAACGAGCCAATCCACATGCGCAGCAGCGCGGCCTGAGCCCTCATGTGCTCGGGTGGTATGATCAGGTATATGGTCATGCGACCAGAAGTCAGCTCCGCCGGGTTAAAACTGCTGGCCTTCGTGCTCTCGGAGACGGACGGCGTGTCGAGGAACCGGAGGTGGCGGGAGGCGCTGGTCAGAACTGAAGCAAGCTCCTTGTCCTTGTGGTTGGACAAGTCGTGCCCTTTCTGCGAGAGAATCCCCTGCCACGCATCCGACTGCTTCATGACTTCCAGCGCCTTCTCTCGCTTTTCCGCATTGCAGATGAAATCTTTCACCATCGGAAGCGACCCGGTCTCATCGGAGTATGCCACGACCATCGCGGCCATCGACTCGATCCATTTCTCGGCCGAATCGTTCCAAAATGGATCCTTCTCGCTCCCGGTCCGGACCACCAGCGCCTCGGCCAGGTCGCGGCAGGAATCGATCGCGTCCGGCTCGTTCGGATCGATGTGCTGGAGCGGATTGAAGGTGTCAGGCTGACGGGTGTGGCACTTGAAGGGATCCAAGAATACGACGCGATGGCCCATCGCTCTTCTCGCCCTCGCCGTCACCCTGGCCAACTCCGATTTGATGTCCACGACGACGCATGAATCGCGGCAGGAAAGAAGGTGTGGGATCACCAGTCCGGTGGACTTGCCCGAACCAGGCGGGGCAATGATCGCGCTGTGAATGACGGGGATGCGAACGGGCTTCGACTCGCCTTTCCTGAAGACGCCGAGGAAGCGCTCGCAAGCTGTCCTGGACGGCACGCGGGGATTGAACAGCGACGCGACCGCGCGTGCGATCGACTGGCGGCCCGAATTCATCCTGCCGATCAGGAGTCCTGAGTTACTCATCCTGGGCCCCCGGGAGGTCGGTGATGTCAGCGAATCGAGCCGTGCCGTGGGCATAGAGTGCGCGGCCTTTCCGGGCCGCGCCGTAGGCCGCTCCGATGGCGATCGCCGCCCATGCCCACGGGAACAGGTACAGGGTGAGCACCACGCTGTAGGCAGCCAGCAGGACGGATGCGATGAGGACGAGGCGGATGATCATGTGCATTGACGATTCCTGATGGTTGTGGCAGGGTGTGCGGGCAAGCCGTTTGCTATTTATCCTTTAGGTGGCGAATTGTTCATGTTGCTCCCCGGTGTCAATGCCGCCACTCCACGCGCAAGCAGGGTAGGGTCTGCCGAATAACCAATGAGGCAGGGACGGGGAGCAACATCACTTCCCCGCCAGCTCCTTCCGCAGCTTCCTGAGCTCAAAACGCACCTGCAGGAGTCGCCTCTCCGCCGTCGCACGCGTGGCGGCGGCTTCGTGGAGATGGACGGCGACCAGGAGCAGGCAAGTGACGACGGCCAGCACCACCAGCACGGCGATGAGGATGAGCATGGCTTCGGTCATGAACTCTCCAATATGCGTTGACGGACGATGATCATCATGGCATGGTATCGTCCATACCACCCCAGCAAAGGGGGCTTAAGCGTGATGTAAGCACGCGTTTCGAGGTTTACGTGCCAAGCATTTGAGTCAGGTAGCTTGGCCTCGCCCTTCGCGGCTTTCTGGCTCCGATCCAGCCCCGCTGCTTCATCTTCCCGATACCATCACTTCTCCCTCATCGCCCTCATGAACTTGCGCAGTCCGGGCTTCACCGCTCGTCGCCGCTCGGCCATTGCATGCATGGGGGGCGCCCGATGTGGCTCCATCGCTGTGGGCTGGGCACGAGAACCAGAGGAGAAGCACCAGAACACGCTGTAAAGGTGGAGGATCATGGCTTCGGTCATTGCGCGGATGCCCCGAATGAATTAGAGTTGGCGTTACTGCGGCGGCGTGGAAGGTAAGGCCGGTTCGAGCCCGGCCCCGCAGCCTACGCAACCCTGCCGAGACGCAGGGCGCGTGACGGGGGCGTCATGTAGGCGCCCCCAGCGTTTCACCCCGCCTTCGCCTTATCGCGGCACACCGCAACCAGTGTTCGCGCATCCAAACCCTGATCCCGTCCCTTGACCATTTCCTTGGTCGCGTCCTTGACGGCCTCGATGGCTTCGTCGAGGGTCAGATCGTCGCCCGACACCATGACTGTCACGCCGTTGGTGAGGGCGATCTTGATCTTGCTGGCGCGCACGGCGGAGGCAGCGGACCCTCTCTTTTTGCGGCCTTGCCGCTCCAGCTCATCGCGGGTGGCCCCGTTCAGGGTCAGGGCGAGCATCCCGCCCTGCTGGTCCTTAGCGAGCTTCGCGATGGCGTAGGCCTTGGCGAACCCGAACTTCCCGTCGAGGAACGCGTCCAGTGCCTCCGGGATGAGTTCGTCCGGGCAGAGCCATCGTGTGATGGTCGACGGGTCCTTGGACAAGTGGGTGGCGAGCTGGCGCTTGTCCCATTCCGGGTTGAGGGCCATGAGTGATTTGCACGACCGGTAGACGTCCGGTTCGGAAAGATCGACCCTCTGCATGTTCTCCGTCGCGTTGATCGTCGCGATCTGGGCTTCCGTGAGGGTAGCGGGGTAGATCAGCACCTTGAGCAGATTGATCCCGCCAAGCCACGCGGCGGCGACCCGCCGATTGCCGTAGATCAGTCGACGCTTTGCGCCGAGGTCGATCGCCCCGACAGGCTGAAGCTGGCCGTGGAGCACCATCGACTGGTTCAGCTCCCGCAAAGCTTCGTCCGGGCCGAAGCCCGTCCGGCCGTTGCTCCCTTGGGCAAGGAGTTCCTCGTTGGTCGGGAACCAGTCAAGTGGCCTCATGGCCAGGGTGGGTTCGAGGGGGGCAGTCATCATCGCTCTCCCTTCTCAAAGAATCACCGGTCAGTCAGTGCACGCCGCTCCCCAGTGCTCCGCGCGAGGCGGGCACGTCAGGCATCTGGTTCATGCCGTGGGAGGGCGAAATGTGGCGGGCTGTAAGCAGATGCGCGACCTGGCACCTGTGCGCGTCGTCAGGCAGATTCCGGCAGCTCGAACCCCTGCGCCAGAAGCTCGTCCCTGACGATCTTCCGAGCCCGGTTCAGTCGGGACCTTGCGGATGCAAAGCTCTGGCCCGGAATCTTCCCGATCTTTCGGAGCGACAACCCGTCGATGGCGTGGAGCAGGAAGACGGTTCGGATCTCCTCCGGCAGTCGTCCGAGAGCGGCGTGGATAGCGTCGAGCCGATGCCGGTCCTCTTCCTCCTGCTCCAGGGCGGGGAATGGGAGGACCGCCGGTTCCGTCCCTGTCTCGATGGCTCGCTCCCGCCGTCGGCGGCGCATTTCGGCCTGGGCCGCCCGGATGGCGACGGTCCGCAGCCAAGCCTGCCGGTTCCTGATCGTCGTGGCCCGCCCGTTGGCGAGCCACTCCTGGTCCTTGAGTAGCGCCGTCTGCACCGCGTCCTGGGCGACGGCGAAGGGGAAGCCCATGCGGATCAGCATGGTGAGCAGATCGGAGCGGTCGCGTTCGAGGTCGTCGGCAGATCGGTCCGAGTCGAGCATGGCGAGCCTCCTGTCGGTTCGGTATGTTCATGGCGGTCCGTCGGGCGCGGGAAAAAGCACCCGTTTGCCGACGAGTCGAGGGCTCGAGCATCCATATAGGGGGGATGCCCGCGAACCGAGGGAGATAGCCGCCCTTCGAGTCTCCCGTCGCACGTCCTTCTCGGCAGCGACAGAATCGTAAGTCGTTTGGCAGCAAGAACCAACGAAACTTGAACGCGAGTTCGACGCAAGTTAAACGCAAGATTCTCGGGGTGAGAGCATGCGGCAGAAGGGGGCCAGATCGGTTCTGCCGGATGGGGCCAAGATCGACAGCCTGCGCAAGGAACGCGGCTGGACGATCGAGGATTTCGCCGAGGGGGCGGGGTTCAGTTCCAGGACGGCTCAAACTGCCATCGCTGGAAAGGGTGTTGATGTCACAACATTATTGGAAATAGCCAGAAGACTGGGCGTCCCTTATGAGTCGCTGCTGCTCAAGCCCGCCGGGTTGCTTTCGACAACCTCCGCTGGCACTGCGAGCAACACCGAAGTTGGTTATCTGATACTCAAAGTCCCTTGCGCCATCACCAGCCAGGCTGGAAATTCGCTTGGCCAGGTCCCGGATATCCTCGAAAAAATCAAGAAGGGTTTCCCCGAAGGCATCGACGTCACGTTCCTTGGGATGACCGGGATGTCCATCCTGGTAGCCATCGCTTTCACGCCTTCGAATGCCCTGGCTCTCAGCGATATCCCTGACGAGCTCGGGATCGAAGAAGTCAGGGTCACCGACCGCCGAACCGTGGAGGACAGCCCATTCGTCCGTGGGACCGTCGGGCGCATTGCCCAGTGGATACGGGCGGGCATGCGTGGCGAGAACCCGATCGCATACTCGCCGATCGGCGGCTACGCGCTGGACCGGGTTGTTCAAGGCAGGGGGAAGTTTCTACTTAATGTCGCTTCCGACACCGAGGGAGGCGAGATCCCTGTTGAATCCGTTGCGCGATTTCTGGAACTAATCCTGCCGGATCATCAGAGCGTTTCGGCGGTTGGTAAGCGTAGCGACGATCAGTTCCGGTTCGCTGTCCCAATGACTTCCAGGAATGAACTGCTCCTGGCCGTTATGGGATCTGCCATGAAGAAGCGAGTGATGACGAAGGCTAGAATCCTCCACTACGAATTCGACGGCAATCATCACAATTCCAACGTGTACAATCTCGACGACAGGACGATCAGCTACGTTGCCGATGGCGTCGTAGCCCAGCGGATGAGACACGACGGAGGCTATGACTGGCTCTGGCTATGCAAGATGCTCGGCCTGCGCAACGATGACACCGACGCACTCCTGGAGGCACTTCGGACGATCACCGACGCGATCCTTGAATACGCCGACAATACGGACGCCCCACCGGGCTGAGCCGGGGGCGATCTCGGTTTCAGCTTACCTTTCTCCACCCCTCCTTCCGGGGTTCGCCCCCGACCGCGGCCTATCTGGTGGCACCGTGAAGCGGCCGTCGCCCCTGTGAAGCTGCCAGAGCCGTTTCCCTTCGGGAGCCTCGGCTCTTCGCTTTCCGCTGCGCCACACGGGCGCCTGTGGCCGCTTCGTTCGCGTGCCACAAGGCCTCGATGGTCGAGGCCAGAACACAGAAGGAGAATTTTATGAACAACATTCAGCAACAGGCCGCCAACGATCAGGCGGTAGGCATCATCCAGACCAGCTACACCGTATCCATCACGTTTACGGTAAAGCCCAGCGCGGAGCAGCGTGCCGCCCTGAAGTCGGCGGGTTACCTCTTCGACAAAGGCCGCTGGTTCCGCAACCAGTCGGATAGCAACCTTGCCACGCAGGCGAGCGTTGACCAGTTGATGGCGGCGTAGTAACAACGAAGGGCGAGACTCTACATCTCGCCCTTCACTTCCTAACAGTCACGAAAGGAATATCCACTATATGAACCAGATTATCGACCGAATCAACAAATTACTGGCATTGGGCGAGCGAGGCGGCACCGAAGCCGAGGCCACCGCAGCCATGCAGAAAGTCCACGAACTGCTAGCCAAGCACAATTTGAGCTTGGATGACGTCAAAAGTTCGCCCATCGAAGAAGAGGACTACATCAAGGACGAGGCGGATGCGTCGCCGCGCCAGCCGTGGCAGGACATCGTCTGGACTGGCATCGCGAAGCTGTACTTCTGCGAGCACTTTAAGAGGAAATACAAGGGCGTGACCAGCCACCTGCTCGTTGGCAAGCCCTCGAACATCGCGGTGGTCAAGTACGTCGCGGCCTACGTGGTCCGGACCGGCGAGGATCTCGCAAGGAAAGCTGCTGCAGCGAGCGAATCGAAGCGGACGTTCAGCAACTCATTCAAGAGAGGATTCGCCTACCGGATCTATCAGCGGGTCGAGGATGAGATCAGGAAGGCAAAGGCCGGAGAGATGACAGACAGCGCCACCGGCACGGCTCTCATCCTGGCTCCGCTCTATGATCGCACGAAGCGTGAGATCGACCGCTTTATGTTGGACGACGGAATGAAGGTCCGTCAGAAGACAACGCGAAGCTCGGGCGTGACCGACCGCGACGGCTACTTGGCTGGACGCACAGCAGCGGATTCCGTGTCACTACGTAGTAATGGCGTTGGACAGCACCCGGTCGCCGCGATATCCGGCCCCAATTCCTAGTTAATGTGCCAGGCGATCGCCCGGCCCCCTTTCTCACAAGCAAATGGAGCAACACCATGTCTAATACGCTTAACATCGAAGTCAAGAAACTCGAAAAATCCCCTTTAAACGCCAGGAAGACCGTGTCTTGATCGGCCTGCGAGGAGATGAAGGCGTCCATCCTCGCCCACGGCCTGATGCAAAACCTCGTCGTGACCGAGGGCAAGAAGGGCAAATACCACGTCATCGCGGGCGCCCGCCGCCTCGAAGCCCTGAAGGCCCTACAGGCCGAAGGGCACTTGCCGAAGGATCATGCCGTTCCCTGCCAGGTTGTGGACGTGGAGCAGGCTTACGAGATGAGCCTGGCCGAGAACGTCGTGCGGCTGGCGATGCACCCGGCGGACCGCTTCGAGGCGTTCAATTCCCTGATCGAACAGGGGCTGACCGCCGAGCAGGTGGCCACGCGGTTCGGCACCACGCCCAGGCAGGTGGAGAACTCGATGCGGCTCGCCCGGATCGCCCCGGCCCTGATCCAGGAGTACCGCGACGAGAAGCTCACCTTCGACGCCCTCGTGGCATTCGCGGTGATCGACGATCACGCGAAGCAGCTTTCGGTCTACGAGTCGCTCAACGACGGGCAGAAGAAGCGTCCCGGCGAAATCCGGTCCATCCTCACCGAGCAGCTCGTGGAGGCTGAGGACAAGATCGTAAAATTCGTCGGGATTGACACTTACATCGAGGCAGGCGGCACGAAGCGGACCGACCTCTTCGGCGAGGAAGTCTATCTGGAGAATCCCGAGCTGCTGAACGCGTTGGTCAGCGAGAAGCTGAAGCTGGCCGAGAAGGAACTGCAGGCCGAAGGCTGGGGCTGGGTCCAGGTCGATCAGGAGCACGACTGGCAGGTGACGGCCGGCTGTAGCCGCATCGAGCCTGAGCCTGTGGACGCCCCGCAGGAGCTGCTGGACGAAAAAGCCGCCGTCGAGACCGAACTGGACGCCCTTGAGGAGCGATGGGACGAGGCCGACCCCGACGACGACGCGCTTCTGGAGGAGATTCAAGGCAAGCAGGCGGATGCTCAGGAGCGGCTGGACTCGGTCATCGAGCGGCTGCAAGCCTACGCCAAGTTCGACCCCGATCAGGTGAAGCACGCCGGGTGCTACGCGTATATCTCCCACTCCGGGGTGTTCACCGTTGAACGCGGTCTGGTGAAGCGGGAAGCGAAGAAGGCTCTGGCCAAGGCATCCACTGCCCCTCTCGACGACGACCAGCCCGCCGAGCAGCCCAAGGGCATCCCCGAGTCGCTGAAGCGAGACCTGGCTGCCTATCGCCTCGGCGTGGCCCAAGCCGCCATCGCCTCCCGCCCGGCCATCGCCTTTGACCTGCTGGTCTTCAAGGTGGCGAAGAACGCCTTGTCGATGCGAGGCCCTAGCGACGGACCGAACGTCAGCCTCAGCCGCGAGTTCGCCATGTATTCCGGCAAGGACGCCCGCGACTTCCTCACGGCCCAGACCGAGCCGGTCGCCGAGGGGCTGCCCAGGGGCTGGCTGGAGGCCGGGACGGAGGCCGACCAGTTCCTCGCCTTCCAGCAGCTCTCCGACTACCAGAAGGAATCGCTGCTGGCCTACTGCGTGGCCCTGACGCTCCAGCCGAAGCTTGACGAAGGCAAGGAGCCGACCGCCTACGACGTCGCCCTGGCCCAGACCAGCGTGAACGTGGCCGAATTCTGGCGCCCGACGAAGGACAACTTCCTGGGCCGGGTCACCAAGGACCAGCTGCTCGAGATTGGCAGGGAGCTGATCAGCGGCGAACGCGGCGAAACGTGGGCCGGAAAGAACGCCAACGAGAAGAAGGGCGACATCGCCTCTGAGCTGCACAAGGCGTTCTCGGACCCGGATCACTACGGCGGGTCGCCTGTGCAGATAGGCCGGGTGAAGAACTGGCTGCCGAAAGGCATGGCGTTCATGGCCGCGACCGAGCCCAAGCCCGCGAAGGCGAAGAAGGGCAAGAAGGCCGCATAGCGAAACCGGGGCGGCTGGAGCCGCCCCACTATTCACGGAGGATTTATGACCATTTTGAACACCGCACCGCTCGATGTCCGGCGCATTCTCGAAGATTGCATCGATAGCTTGGAATACGTCAACAGGGCACATCCTGACGTGACAGGTTACGGGGTCAGAAGGGAGCGCATAGCGAAAGCAAAGGCATATCTAGCCACATTGCACGACCGGCCGCAGGGAAGCGAGGCCGCATGACCAGAGCAACACCATCGCAGGAAGCCCTCGTCGCAGCGGCCTTCAAGAACGTCCGCTACGACGAAAAACCCGCACCGAAACCCGCCGCACCGCCGAAGCATGCCATCGCGGCGAGCGCCAAGACCGAACCTCCCCCGACACCAGCCGATCCCAACGCGATCACGCTGGGCAAGCTCGATCTCAACCAGTCCATCGACGTTACCCTGAACATCGAGAAGTTGCTGGAAGGCCGCCTGCTCATCCAGGGAGCTTCCGGCGCGGGCAAGTCGTGGACGCTCCGTCGCCTGCTGGAGCAGAGCTCAGGGCGCATCCAGCAGCTAGTGATCGACCCCGAAGGCGAGTTCAAGAGCCTCGCCGACGAGCTCGGCTACCTCTACATCGAGGGCCACAAGCTGAAGGGGGCGGCGATCGCCGAGATGGCGAGGCGGGCCAGGGCGAACCGAATCTCCATGGTCGTCGACCTGTCCGACGCCCGCCGTGAGGAGCAGATGATGGCCGTCGCCGCCATCTTCCACGCCCTGATCGAGTGCCCGCAGGAGATGTGGCACCCGGCGCTGGTTGCCGTCGACGAGGCCCACCTGTTTGCCCCGTGGGGCTCGCAGGGGCAGGAATCGACGGCGGTCCGGAAGGCGTCCATCGCCGCCGTGGTCGACCTGATGAGCCGGGGTCGCAAGCGCGGCCTGGCGGGTGTGCTGGCCACCCAGCGTCTGGCCCGCCTCAGCAAGTCGGTCGTCTCGGAGATCCACAACTTCCTGATCGGCATCAACACGCTGGACCTCGACGTCAAGCGGGCCGCCGAGACGATCGGCTGGGAGATGCGGAAAGCCTACGACCGGCTCCCGACGCTGACCCCCGGCGAATTCGTGGCGACCGGCCCGGCGTTCTCGCTGAGCCCGGTGGAGGTCATGATCGGCGACGTGAAGAGCCGCCACATCGGGGCCGCCCCGCGACTGGCCGAGGTGCAGCAGCTCGACGCCGAGGCTGCCCGGTCCATGCTCGACATCGACGAGCTGGTCGAGATGAGCCGGGCGGACGAGCATGAGACCACGCTCCAGCCGGGGTTCAAGGCCGTTCGGGCGTTCATCCGGGACGACTCGTTCCCGCTCGCCGGAAGGGCGTTCGAAGCCCTCAAGGGCCTCATGCCCGACGGCACCACCGTCCGGAGCCTCGCCGATCACCTGCAGGCGGACGAGGATGGGCTGATCGCCGCCTTGGCCCTGCTGGAGTCCTACGGAGGCGTTGAAATCAACGACGAGGGCGTGCGGGTCGCACCCAAGTTCTTCTGGGAGAAAAAGTTATGAGATTAGAACGAGAAATTGAGAAGGAGCTGGATGAGGCTGAATCGAAGGCATGGGACGCCCTTGGCCGCTACAAATTCCAGATGTTCGGTTACTGGGCAGCAATCTGGGTACACCTCAACAGGATTGGGGGATTCGATCGTCCCAACCCTTGGAAGAAGCTGGTGCTCATGGCCCGCGACACGGAAGCGAGGGCTGCATGACTCTCAAACGCGTTTCTTTCAAGAAAGGCCGGGAACACAAGCCCCGGCTCTCCAAGCCCTATGTGCCGGGCCAGCACGACGAGCGGTACTGGACCGACGAGGAAGACCAGATCCTCCGTGACCACTACGCTGAGAAGGGTTTCGCCTATTGCGCCAATCGCCTCCCGAACCGCTCGAAAGGTGCGATCTACGGGCGTGTCGGCGCGCTCGGAATCAAGCGGAACGGCAAGCAGCAGCGGAAGAGCCGCAGTCGTGAGGAACTCGCCGAGCTGAACGCGAGGATCTCGGAACTGTGGCCGACGCTGGAGATACCCAAGGGCGACCTGAGCGGGATGAATGAGCTCGCCCGGCTCCTCAACGAGCCCCGTTGGCTCATCAGCCAGCGATGCCGGGTTCTCGGCCTGACGCGGCCACGCAAGAAGGAACCGCGCTGGACGGCCGCCGAGGACGAGCTGATGAAGCGGGTCCCGCTTCACGACCCGGACAAATGCTCGGAGATCTTCCGGGCCCACGGTTTCAACCGCACCGCGACCGCGATCATGGTCCGGGCGAAGCGGATCAACCTGTCGCGCCGAAACCACGGAACCTTCTCCGCCCGAACCGCCGCCAAGGTAATCGGCTGGGATAATAAGACCGTCTGCGAATACTGCTTGAAAGGTCTGATCAAGAGCGGCCGCCGCAAGACCAAGCGGCTCCCACAGCAGGGTGGCGACCCGCACAGCATCGAGAGGGCCGACCTCCGGCAGTTCGTGATCGAGAACCTCGAGCTGATCGACTTCCGCAAGGTCGACAAGTTCGCGCTAGTGGACCTGCTGGTTTCGGGTGATCAACCCATGGAAAGGCAAGGTGATGCCCCATGAAACAAACCGCCCGACGCAGGGCACCCTCTTCGACGCCTCGCCCGAGAAGCCCGATTCCCACCAGCTCCTGCCGCTCGACCAGTACGACGTAATCGCCGTCGGCTATAGCGGCGGCAAGGACAGCCTCGCCGCTCTGCTGGACCTGCTCGAACGCGGCGTCCCGCCCTCGAAGATCGAGCTTCATCACCACGACATCGACGGCCAGGGCGAGGCCCTGATGGACTGGCCCTGTACCCGGGCCTACGTCAAGGCGACAGCTGAGGCCCTGGGCATCCCCGTCGTGTTCTCTTGGCGGGAGGGCGGCTTCGTCCGCGAGATGCTCCGGGACAGCAGCCCGACCGCTCCGGTGGCTTACGAGCGAGGAGGAGAGACGGTCCGCCTGCCGACGAAGCGGGAGACGCTGGGCACGCGGCTGAAGTTCCCCCAGGTCAGCGCCGACCTGTCGGTCCGATGGTGCTCGGCCTACCTCAAGATCGACGTGATGGCCCGCGTCCTCGCCAACGACCCGGCCTACCAGGGCAAGAAGGTGTTGGTCGTCACCGGCGAGCGGCGGCAGGAGTCGTCGGCTCGGGCGAAATACGCCGAGAGCGAGCCCCACCGCACCAACACGAAGGCCCGGACGGTGCACCAGTGGCGGAACGTGATCGACTGGAGCGAGGAGCAGGTCTGGGACATCATCCGGCGCTGGAACATTCGCCCGCATCCGAGTTACAGCCTTGGTTGGGGCAGAACCTCTTGCCTCGCCTGCATTTTCGGCGATGGCGACCAGTGGGCGAGTGTCAAATCCATCGCCCCCGAGCGGTTCAAGCGGATCGCCGTGCTTGAACGCGACTTCCGCAGCACGATCAGGAAGGGCCAGACCGTCGAGGAGATCGCCGCGAGAGGCAGGGAGTTCGTCTCGGACAAGCCCTCGGAGCTTCGGGCTCTGGCGATGTCACCCGATGCCTTCACGGCGGAAATGTTCTTCCTCGCCCCCGGAGAGGAGTGGACGCCGCCGGCTGGGGCCTACAAGCGGTGCGGCGGGCCGAGTTGACCGGATGTACTGGCGCCTCTCATACCGGGCCGACAACGCGGCCCTGCCGCTGGCGAACCGGCACTATAGCCGCCAGAAGCCTGATACCGGCCAGTTCGTAGCCCCAGGCCGCTGCGTGGTCCTGACCGGGCTGGACGCGGACGCCCTCTGGGTCAGTCTCTGGCAGCGCCCCGAGTTCGTCGACCACGCCTGGAAAGACGCCTGGGTCTGCTCGCTCTTCCGCAACGAGTCGGCCGAGCTCTCGTCTGAGCTGATCAGTCAGGCGGTCGCCGCCACCCGCTTCGGCTGGCCAGACGTTCCCTCGCAGGGCATCGTCACCTTCGTGGACCCGGCCAGAATCCGCCGGAAGCGCGATCCGGGCCGGTGTTTCGTCCGAGCCGGGTTTCAGGCATGCGGTGTCACCAAGGGCGGACTGCTCGCCTTCCAGCTGCCGCCGGAAGCCATGCCCGCCGCGGAGCCGCCGGTTCATGGCCAGCTTGCGCTGCTATGAGCGCGTTCAATGTAGGCCGGGTCGTGAACGCCCCTCCTCGAATGCCAGCCCGCCCAGTTGGCCGTTCGGGAAGCTGAACGGGGCGGACTCCGCCGTGCGCTGTGCCAAGCAGAAAAGCGGTTCCCCCGCGAGCGGTCTCCCCCACTTTTCAGCTTGCAGCGGACTCCTGAGCCCCGTTCGGGCGCTCCCGTAAGGCCCGAAGGGCGGGCCGGAAACAGAAGAAGGAGAAAGACCATGCTCAACATCGTTATCGCGGCCAAGACCCGCTTTCCGCTCGGCAAGATCTGCATGACGCCCGGCGCCAAGGACACCTTCAGGCCGGAGCAGATCGCCGAGGCGATCCAGCGCCACTCGGGTGGCGACTGGGGCGACATCTGCCAGGCCGACGCGAAGGAGAATGAACTCTCGCTGAAGGAAGGATACCGCCTGATGTCGGTCTACGCGTTCGGAGATGACAAGCTCTGGGTGATCACCGAGGCGGACAGGTCGGCCACGACCGCTCTGTTGCCGGATGAATACTGAAGTTGGCAGGGGCGGCCCGTGAGGTTGCCCCTTTCTTTTTGACAGCTTCGGATTACTGCGCTAGCCTCCTGCCCACACAGCAAGGAGGCATTATGAGTAATTCTATTGAAGCGATAGCAAAAGTCTGCCACGAAGCCAACCGCGCCTATTGTCAGACGATTGGGGACAACAGCCAGCCCGTTTGGGAAGACGCCCCTGAATGGCAGCGAAAGAGCGCCATAGAGGGCGTGAAATTCAACATCGCAAATCCCGATGCGCCTGCGAGCGCCAGCCATGATTCTTGGCTTGCCGTGAAAAAGGCCGATGGCTGGAAGTACGGCCCGGTCAAAGACCCGGAGAAGAAAGAACATCCTTGCTACCTACCCTACGAGCAGCTGCCGGTTGAGCAACAGAAGAAAGATGCTGTGTTCAAGGCCATCGTCGCAGCTCTTGCATAGAGGGTCCGACGATGCCGCGCAGGAAGACCAAGTCCAAGGAAGTATCCGCCCACGAACCCGCAACCGAGCCGACCCCGGTAGCCGAAGTCCTCGACCGCTCCCCGGCGGTCGCCGCCATCCTGGATGCCCGCGAGGCCAAGACGCACGTAGAGCCCGAGCGGTCCCTGCCCGAGCCCGACGATGCCGTCGCGGCGTTCACCCGGCAGCGCGAGCGCGCGCAGGCCGTCGGCACGGCCCGCTACAGGAAGACACCGGACTTCCTCGGCGGAGTCGCCACCGACGTCAAGGTGATCGACGAGCCGCAGGCCGCCAAGCCCCGGAGGCATGTCGAATTCGGCAGCCTCCCGCCCTCCGTCAAGACGATATTCCGCTCGGAGGAGAAGGGCTTCCGCCTGATGGAGGACTACGTCAACCGCGAGCGGCAGATACAGTTCCTCGAGAAGCCTCCGCAGGAGGTCATCGACGAGCTGATGGCCAAGGGCCTGCAATACAACGGCGAGAAGCAGCGGTGGCGCATCAGCCTGGTACCGCCCAAGCCGCCGGAAGGCGAGCTCACCCGTGAGCAGGTCGCCGGGTATGCAGCCGAGATTCGCGACATGACCGACAGGCTCGCCCTGGGCCTGAGCGGGAAGGCCGAGCGCCTCGGCTACGAAGTCGGCGGCAGGGGCGTATGAAGCCGCTGGACGTCCCGCAGGGCGAACGCGACTTCCAGCCGAGCCCCACAGAGCCGATCGTCCACGGCGTGGGCCAGGTGCCCGCACCGAAGCCCGACGAACCCAAGGAACCTGAAGTCGGCTAACCGGTGGACCGGCCGGGCTCAGCAGGCGGGCGTGAGACGCTCAGGCGGCACGGGGTCGAGCACTTCCGCGAGATCGGCCGCAAGGGCTTCCAGAGCTTCACCGACCGCTACTTCCAGGGAGATCGCCAGCAGGCCGGGGACTGGCTCCGCACCCGAGCCCATGAGAAGCGGCTCGACAGTTTCGTCGAGCGGGAGCTGGCCCGGCGGCTGGAGAACGGTGAGAAGACAGTCTGCGAGGAGATGCCGTGCTTCAGCGAGCCGGATGAGGTGCCGTTCTGAGGCTAAACCTCATCCCAAGCTCGCGTTGAGCGTTCTTTTCATGGGCATTCCGGAAACTCCATTCGGTGGCTCGCCGCCCAATCAAAGAAGAGCTTGTTCGTGGCGCGAAGCACGTTCATCATTCGGGGTGAGTGGCACTTCCTGCCGCCCCTGCCGTGGAGGAGCGTGAGCTGGTCGACGAAATCCTTGACTGCATCGAACATCCATCGAGCGGTCCCCGGGCCATTCGCGAGGAACTGATCGAACTCGGGATATCGTCCGTGGGACGCGATGAACTCCTCTGCGAGGGCTTTCCCGTCGATTGGTGATCCATGCAGAGCCGACGCCTTCGCTTCCGACCATTTCGCCAAGGCCGCCAACCAGGTGTCTTCCGGGTAAACGTCCACGTCGATGAGGGCCAGGGTGTTCGGGTTGATCGCCTGAACATTGACCTTCGGATGGTTCGGGAACTCGATGCGCCCACCCGCCGTGGAGAGCGGCTCGATCTGGCTCTCCTGCATGTCCGTGAAAAACCCCCTCTGGAGGTAGAGGCGGCGAAGGGTCGGCGGAGCAAGAACGACCTTCAGGCCGTAGGCTTCCGCCGCGACGTCCTCCAGCCAATAGACGGCGCCTTTGGGCGGCGCGCCGTCGGGGGCCTTATCCGTGGTCGCGAAATAGATTGCGGTCTGTGGATTCACGGTCCAATCGAGAAGCGTGGTTCTCAAGCCATAGTGCCTAGCCGCGGCGTAGCCGGCCGAACTCATCAGGTGTGGCCAATCCTCGGCTCCAGGGCTGCCCCAAGCCTCCGAGTAGATCGAATCGACGACGGCTGCCATGATGCTCGTCGCGTGGCTAGCCAGAGGCCGCTCTTCAGGAGGGATGCGATAGAGCGTAGGGGTGGGCTTCCAAGTCGTGTTCGACTGCCCCCGGTAGAAGATGCGGACACCGGGCTGAACGATCGTGTTGCCCGGGACGGGTTCGCCTGGCAGTTGACTCGAAGCCATGTCGACGTAAAGCCGTAGCCAGGCGTTGGCATGCCGCGATGTTGGGGCATCCCAGGCTCGAGGCCCAATCTGACGGACCTCGTTAGCGAGCGACATCTCCTCGAGGAGCAATTTCTTCAGCTCTTCGTTGGTCGCCATGCTGCCGTCCCCCAGTTGAAACCGAGAAGTCGGACCGTCAACGCCAGGCCGATTGCCCCCCTCCGCATCCCTTGCTTTCTCCAACTGGACTCGAACTGCCAGCAATCTCGCAACCTTCAGCTAGGGCGTCCGGGCGGTGCCTTTCGGGGTCCGCTTCGCTGCCGTCGCTTCGCGACCAAACCCTCTCGTCACCTGACGCAAATCCGGACTGACCAGGCTGTCCAGGCGGTTCGCTCGACAAGGGACCGCGCGCCAGCTTCCGCGCTCCTTCGTCGCTTGTGCAGCCGTCGCTTGCCCTCTACCGCCCGAGGGGATTGTCGCAGCAGGTGGCGAAAGTGGCTTAAGAGGGTTGACAGTTGGAGGTGGAAGGGGAGGCCGTTTCGTGGTGGACTGGATCACGACTAAATTCACCAACCACACGAAGGGCCTCCCCGATGATCACCCTATCAATCCGCTCGCTGGTCGGCAACGCCGCCGCTGTGTTCAGCAAGTCGTACGGGGCGGTGACGCGGCGGGCCGAGGAGCTCCGATGCAGCCGGCAGACCCTCTACGACCACGCTCGGCGGGTCGAGCGGCGGTTGCAGACGCCGGAACCGGCGGCCGCTCCGGAGCCGGTTGAGCTCGAGGTCCCAGCCGCGGGGGCCGTGCTCGACGAGGCGACACAACGGCGGTTCGCCACAACCGCCTTCGCCACCGGGATCAGCCTGCGTCAGATCGAGGACCTGCTGCGGGTGATCCTGCGCGACGACGCCCCCGACCACTCGACCATCGGCCGCTGGGTCAAGCAGGAGGCTGAGAAGGCCGCCGCCGTGCTCGAGGTCCTCGACGCGGCCGCCGCGCCTCGGATCCAGACCCTCGCGATGGACGAGATCTTTTTTGGGGGCGGCCGACCCTGGTGGGGATCGAACCGTCGAGCATGACGGCCGTCTTGGCTCACAACGCGTCGGATCGGAAAGCCGAGACCTGGGCGGGCCAACTGGCCCCCTTCGAACGCCTGGAATTCGCCGTCTCCGACGCCGCCAAAGGGATTTCGGCGGCGGTGAGCCGCCTCGCCAGGGCACGCCGCGACACGCCCTCGGCCCCGACCCTGGAGCATGGGCTGGACCTCTTTCACACCACGATGGAAGCCCGACGCGTGCTGGCCCGGCACTGGCGACACGCCGAAGCCGCCTGGGAGAAGGCCGAGGCCGCCGAGGCCGCCGTCGCGCGGGCGAAACGCCAGGGCCTCGACGCGCGGGGCGTCTCTCGAACCGCCCACGCCGCGTGGCGGTCGGCGGTCGCGTCGTTGGAGCAGTTCGAGCGTCTCGAAGCGGCCTGGAACCGAGCCCACGCCGCGTTGGACCGGTTCACGCCCGAGGGACGGCTCAACGATCGGGTCCGAGCCGAGTCGGAGATCGCCGCGACGCGGCCGGCCCTGGCCGGCTCGGAGTGGTCGAAGGTCCGGAACTTCCTGGACGACCCTCGGAGCCTGAGGTTTCTGGATCGGATGCACCGCCGGCTCGAAGAGGCGGAGCCTCGCGCCGACTGGCGAGCCTCGCTGGCCTGGCGTTGGTGGCTGCGTCACGGCCGGCCCAAGCCCGCCGATCCGCTCACCGCATCGATCCGGTCGGTGGGCCGCCACGGCGAGTTGGCGCCGCGGGAACAACGGTCATACGACCAAATCGCGGCGGTCTTGAAGGACACGGTCCGAGCCAGCAGCGCCGTGGAGTGCCTGAACAGCGTGCTGCGGATGCAGCAGTCTCGCCACCGGCGGATGACCCAACCGATGCTCGACTTGAAACGGCTGTACTGGAACAGCCGAGTCTTCCGCTCCGGCCCCCGCAAGACCACCAGCCCCTACCAGGCGTTGGGCCTGCCCCTGCCCAGCTTCGACTTCTGGGACCTACTCCAAACCAACCCCGCCCACTTGACGCAACAACTGTCAACCCAAGGAAATGCCGAGTGAGACAATGCCCGCCCGAGTACGGGTGTCTTCGCTCACAAGTCTATTGGGGTCTTGCCTTTAGGCAGGTGAATGACGGCGAGTGCCGCATCACCAGCCCTTTCAATTGGCAGACAGGACCCGAAGCCATGACCACGACCCTTTCCCGCGACGACCTCCGTTCCGTGGCCCCGTCCATCTTCGCCCGCCAGCCTTACGAGGCGATGAGCCAACGCTACAAGTTCATCGGGACCGACGGCGTCCTCGACATCATGGACGGCCTCGGCTTCCGCCCCGTGCAGGCCGTGCAGAGCCGCACCCGAATCGCGGAGAAGCACGGCTACACCCGTCACTTCATTCGGCTCCGCCACGCCGACCACCTCGCCAACCCGACCGGCCAGGAGGTGCCCGAGATCGTGCTGGAGAACTCGCACGACGGGACCGCCGCCTACCGTCTCCACGCGGGCATCTACCGTTTTATCTGCTCGAACGGCCTTCTGATCGCCACGGCCAACTTCGGGACCATCAGCGTCAAGCACGCGGGCGGCAAGGACTTCGAGAGCCGTATCGTGGACGCGACCCGCGAAATCGCGGAGCACACGCCCGCCGCGTTCGCGACCGTCGAGCGCTGGAAGCAGATCATCCTCCCCCGCAAGACCCAGCTCATCATGGCGGCGGAGGCCTTCGCCCTGAAGCCGAACGAGAGCATCAAGCCATCCTTCCTGCTCACCGCCCGCCGGGAGGAGGATTACACCGACGAGGAGGGGCGTCGGGACCTCTGGCGTACCCTCAATGTCTTGCAGGAAAACACCTTACAGGGCGGTATCCAGGGCGTCCGGCCCGGCGGGAGGCGGACCCGGACCCGCTCCATCCGCAGCGTCGCGGCCACAATCGGCCTGAACCGGGGGCTCTGGCGGATCGCCGAGGAGACCGCCCGGCAGATCGCGGAGCTGAACTGACCGGACCGGGGGCGGGACAGCCAACCGCCCCTTTGGTTCCCACGGCGAGGGAGAGCCGGAGGAGAATTCAGGTAGCGACCCGCCCCTTACTTCGAGGCCGACCGATGATCACCTACCGCTTCATCCAGCCGCTTCCCAACGGCCTCATCGAGCAGGTTTCC
>CALCIA010000058.1 GCA_937907435.1 uncultured Actinomycetes bacterium | reverse complement strand
TAGTTTGCTGCATGGGCCAGCCTGGGATCGTCTTGGTGCTGCCGCCTGGAGGCGGCGGGTTCGCCCTCAATGACATAGCGCCAGGCGCCGCCGACGCGGACGGACCGGATGACGAAGCCGCGCGTCTTCAGCGACTCGATGCATCGCGAGACCGTCGGGATTGACACGCCTAGCTGTTCCGCAAGCCTTGGAGTCGAATACCGCCCTTTGCGAATCAGCCGGACGATCTCCACGAGGCGGCTTTCGATCTCTTGTGAACGCCTGTAGGCCATGATTTCTCCCCCTGTTTCGCACCCCTCATGTCTATCCGGTAGTGATAGACTTGTCAAGGCCGCCTAGCCTCGCAAGCGTAAAGGAAAAAACAGGTTATGCAAGACAGAACGAAATTGCCGGCGGAAAAGGTGCCGGAGGCCCGCCGGCCGGTATGTTCGGCGACATGCCCCCGCTTCGGGGCACGGCGGCTCAGGTTGTGATCAGCAGATAGATGATCGTCCCGTACAGCGCGGCGACGGCCGACCAGACCGCCAGCGCAATGGCGAGCCGGATCAGCGTTCGGAGGAGGGGTAGCTTCCGGCCGAGCGCATCCCAAACGAAGGCGGTCCCCCAGATCAGTGCGACAACCGTCCCAAAGACCACGTCGTGGCCGGTGCTACGCGGGAAGGACGCCAAGCGATCGGAGAGGTAGGGCCAGGACAGCAGCGACGTGAGCCAGAGCCCCGGCATTGGGTCGATCGGGCGGGCGGAGGGTGCGTTGCGGCGTCGGGGCGGAGCTACAGCCATGGATGGGAGCATAGCGCGATCCGCCATCGCCATCCAGAGGATTCGACGACGAAAGGGGCTGGGAGGAGCATCTGGAGACACCGAAGGACGCGGGGACGACGCGTCCCGGCCGATCGGTCAGCGGCTTCGGCCGCTGACCTTCTCCGCGTCATATTTGCGATTCAGGTCGCGCAGGAGAACATGGCCGGCGCTAGTCAGCGAGGCCAGGGCCATCGCGACCATGCTGACCATCGCCACGGTCTGGAAAACCTGCGAACCGGTCTCCTTGGACATCGAGAGCGATTCCCTGGCGATCGTGAGCGGACTGGTGTGGGGCGTCATGTCGTACATGGGCTGGAGGATAGGCGAGTTCGCTTGATTCGTCAACGACTTATTCGCGTTTGCATGCGTTACCCAATTCGGCTTTTCGTTCACGTTAATTGGTTTTCGGAGTCAGTCGCCCGACTCACCCCCAGGCGGCTTCCCGGCCTCTCGAAGGCCGGTTTCACCGTGAAAATCCCCCTTAGCGATGCTAAGGAGAGACGCCTGTGGACAATTGGCTCCTGCTGAGTTGCGCCTTGCGGCAACTGGCCTTCAGCCCTGACAGGGCTTTCCCGGGGTTGGATGAATCGGGGGTTGGCGGGTCGGTCCCAGAGCTCTCGCATCAGGTGGCGGATGTTAATCTTCAGCCCCCGGCAGGAGCAACCGCGTGCGGCGTCCATCGGGTTCACCCGGGGGTGGGTGGTCGAAGTGGCGGAGGCCGATTCAGGAAGGTAGGAGAAGGGTCGGGCGGGTGCCGGCCAAGTGGTTCGTCAGACGAGGGGCGTTGGCTCGAACGGATCCCCGGCGAGGAGTTCCCTGGCCCAATCCTCGGCGAGCGTCGCCTCCGCGGCCTCGACTTCGAGCCGGAAGGCGTCCAGGGCTTCCGGGTTGATCCGGCACTCGGCCCGTTCGGCGAGGATGGTAAGGGCGTGGTAGATGCCCAGGAGTCGGTCGCCCCGGCCCTCGATGTGGTATCTGGGATCTTCGGGGATGAAGGCCCCGTCGAATAGGCCAGCCTCGGTGGCCTTCTCCTCAAGATGCTTCATCCGGTCGCCCAGGCGGCTGGCATCGCACCGGATCTCGTGGAAACGTCTCCTGGGGGTGTCGGTCATGGTCGTCCTGCCCTTACTCGGCGAGCGTGAGGCGGAGTTCGGCGAACTCCCGTTCGAGGTCGTCGTTGGCTGCGTCGAAGTCGGCATCGCAGCCGGCGGACAGGTCGTCGAGAACGGCCGCAAGGCGGCTGGCGGCGGTCGGGGATTCGTGGCTTGGCGTCATGGTGGTCTCCTTCGCTTCGGTGTTCCGGCCGCGACCATCGCGGCCTGATGGCACGACGGGCAAAGCCGCATCAGTCCGGGGCGGACGCGCACCGGTCAAGCGAAAGGCCGAAGGCTTCCGCCCTGCGGAAAGCGGCCTTGGCAGCTTGAGCGGCCCGGCGGCGGCTTTACGCGTGACAGGGAAGGCCGCCGGTCGAGCAGGCTCAAAAGCGAAGGGCTGAGAGCAACGGCCGCATGAACGAAGAGGCCGCGCGGAAGGCGCGGCGGCAAGCTGTAAGGTTGATTTACAAGTTCGCCGGACGGCTCAGTGGGGAATCCGCCGCACCATCAGAACCGCGTCCGCAGGGGATGTCCGTCATTGCCTGGAGCCGATCCCCGGTCGCCGCTGCGGGTTCAGAGGTTGACGATCTGGTAGTCATCAAGGACGCTCGATCCTTCGTCGCGCAGCATTTCCCTGATCTTTCCGGGCGACGGACGGACTTCGAGGTAACAATCGATCTGGTAGTCGTCCCCGCCGGAACTCGGGTGGACCCAGGCGCTGACGCGGATCGCCATGCCCTGCGCCTTCATTTGCTGATCGCGGGCGAGGAGCTCCCTCCGCTCGGATTCCTCGGCCTTCGCGAGCTCCGCGTTCAGGTCGGCCACGAAGCAGGATTCGCACAGCCCGGCCCGGTTCGTCTCGATCGTCTGGGGGTCGAAAGCGGGATTGGTGCAACGGCGGCACGCGATGACCCGGACGCTTGCCAGCAACCGTTCGACGTCCGCCTCCGTGTAGGTCTCCGCGTTCTTCGTGCCGTCGACGGCGTAGGCGACCCCGAGGGACTCGCCGGTGTGACGCCGCAAAGCGACCGTCACCTGGAGCGGATACGGGTGATACATGAAGACGCAGGGCGAGACCTCGCCGGACAGCGTGAACTCGCCGTCCAGGGCGCGCTGGTAGGTCTTGTACCGGGCCGGCGGTGCTTGCTTCATGACGGCGACCGCCCGGCGGTGGCGAGGATGAGCTGGCAGATCCTCTCGGCGATTTCGCGGTATCCGAATTCGCCGATCAGGATCGGCGCCGGCAACTCATGCGGATCGTCGTCGTCGTGGACCTCGCGCAGGATCACCCAGCGGTTCGCCCTGGCCTCGGGCACGGGATGAATGAGTCGGCCGCTCGTATCGTCGCGATGGGCGGGGTCCACGAGGTACTGGTCGCGGTCTGCCCTCCAGAATCGGGGCTGGCTCGTGGCGGGTCCTGTCGTCGTTCTCTTGCTCATAGGCATGGTCCTCCTGTTCGTTGGCGGTCCGCATCCCTCGCGGCCTGACGGCACCGCCGTCGGACCCGCGGCGAGCCGGGGCGCGAGCGTACCGGTCAGGCGAATGGCCGAAGGCTTCCGCCCTGCGGAAAGCGGCCTTGGCAGCTTGAGCCGGCCCGGCGGCGGGTCCAGCGTGCCGGTCGAAAGGCTGCGGGATGTGGCAGCGAGGAATGGACGGGGCGACCGTACTACGGATTGACGGGCACGACAAGCCGGGGCGTGAGTTCAGAACAGCGTCCCCTGGATGTCGCTCGATACGTGAGCCGGGTCAGCGCGGTGACCTCCACCGCGGCTGGTGGGCGTGCCAAGCGTGAACGCACTTCTTGGCGTGGGCAGCGGCCCGAAAGAAAAGGCTTGATGGCTGGCAAGGAATCGTGGCACGTTGGCGTCTGTCGAAGTCCGTGGCAGGCATTCGTAACATGTCGCCACTACACCGTATCCGGGAGCACTCGAGAAAGCATTTGAAAACCAAGATTCAGGAACCATGAGCGACGAGACGAGAGCGGCTGCCGAGGCCATTATCGCCAAGTGCGACAGTGCAAAGGACCTGGAGTCGCACATCATCCATTACGCCTCGGTCCTGGAGTATCTGATGTGCCACATGGGAAAACAGATCCAGCAAGATGAATCGGGGATTCGAGAACTCTATCAACAGTTTGCGGAGATGGCCGTCAGGGAATTCAAGACACCGAATCGGCGGAAAGACAAGCCGGTGCGTCACTGACGAATTGCCGGGGCATCCGAGCCGCGACCGCACGGCGGGGCGGGCCGCCGTGCGGGTTCGGGGCGGGTCATGTCTCCGCCCCCTGCGGCTGGAGGCCGTGCAGGTAGTCCGCGGCCTTCTGGGCGTAAGCGGCGGCCTGGAAGATGGCCCTCTTGTCTTCCTTCAGCGTCTTGAGCCAGTGGTCGAGGTAGGCGGCGTGGTCCTCGCGGGGTTCGGGCGTGATG
>CALCIA010000057.1 GCA_937907435.1 uncultured Actinomycetes bacterium | reverse complement strand
GTCAATACACGCAGCGCGTAGGTCGCTGTTGCACAACACGGGAGAAAGACCGGAGTTCTCGACGTCTCCGTGACGAGGTCTGACCTCCGTCACGGATCCGTGCCACTCCCGTCGCACTCCCGTGACGCTCCCGCGCGCCTCCCTCCACACCTTCCGCACACCCGCCCCTCTCGCCACGGCCACAGCCTGCCCGGGCCGTGGCGAGAGGGGCGCGTCCCTTCCCGGGCGACAGCTTGCGGGGCCCCGTCCCTCCCGGCGACAGCTTGCGGGCCCCCGGCGCCCCTACCCCGCCCCCTCCAACCCCGGCAGGCGCTGAATATGGGTGGCAAGTGATCCGTCGCGCAGGGCGTGGACTGCGAAGCCAGGGGAGTCGGGACACATCGTCAATTTCGGCGAGGTGAAGTTGAGCGCTGCCTGGAGGTAGGTGCTGGGGGCGGTGACGACCGCGCGGCCTGCCAGGTCGGCGACGATCGAGCGGTGGACGTGGCCGGCGACGATCCGGGTGACCTGGGGGTGGCGGGCCACTACCTCGGCCAGCGCCTCGCGCGAGTCGGGCGCCAGGCCGATCCGTTCGAAGGTCGGGATCTCGGTCCGCAGTGGCGGGTGGTGAAGGGCGAGGACGGTCGGGGTCCCGGGATCTTCGGCAAGCGCGGCGTCGAGCCACTCGACCCGCCCGCCGTCGAGCGAGCCGCCTTCGGCGCCGGGGACGATCGAGTCGAGGCAGATGAGGCGCAGCGGCCCGAGGTCGACCGCGTAGGACACCGGCTCCTCGCCCTCGCCGGGCAGCCCGAACGCCTCGCGCAGCGGCCCCCGCAGATCGTGGTTGCCGGGCAGCACGTGGGGCTGGAGGTCGAGCGGCGCCAATAGCTCCCGCACCCGCTGGTACTCCTCCGGCGCCCCGTTGTCGGTGAGGTCGCCGGAGACGAGCAGGGCGTCGGGACGGTCGGGCAGCGAGAGGATCGCCTCGACCGCGCGCAGCAGGGCCTCGTCGGGGTCGGCGCCCTCCCAGCTCGCCCCGATGTGGGGGTCGCTGATCTGCAGCAGCAGGAACGGCGCCCGGTCGTCACTCATGGGCGGAGCTTACGGCGCGAAGGGGCAATGGTTCGTGACCGGGCGGACGCTGTGCGATCGGAGCGTCCGGTCGAGGGCGGGCCGCCCTACGCCTGGACGCCGCCCGTCGGCGCGATGTCGAGGTCGCCGAGCGTCGCCGGCGCCCCGTCCCAGGCCCCCGACGGCCGCCGCCGCGGTGCGCTCCTCGCGCGCCAGCTCCTCGGCGAGCGCGACCGTGTCCTCGTCGCCCGCTCGCGCGGCGACCCGCGCGAGCAGCGCGTAGCCGCCCACCTCGAGCTGCTCGAAGGCGAAGGCGAAGCCCGCCGGCTTCGGCGGCGGATCGGGCTGGGCGGCGAAGAAGCCGGCGGGGTTGGCACCGCCGAGGCCGAGCGCGGTGTCCTTGAGGCGGCTCGGGGTGTCGCCGCGAGGGCCGTTCGGCGCCCCGGTCGCGGGACGTTTTAGAAATGACATCCGTTCCGTTTGCCCCGCCCGTTAATGGTCAATCGCGTTTTCGATGGTGCGGTCGTTGCCCGTAGTACTTTGGGGCGACTGACGGACCGTTCCTCAGTTGACGGCAAGTTTTCAAGGGAATCGAAAATTGAGCGGAACGATCGATGGACAGGTCATCGCGACCCGTCCGCAACTGACGGAGATCTCCAACGCCGCGGTCGCCCTGCACCGCGAGCACTTCGGCCGTGGCCCGGGCGCGGCGAAGACGCACGTGACCGACAACCTCGTCGTCTGCGTGCTGACCGACGTCTTCACGCCGCTCGAGCGGACCCTGATCGAGGCGGGGCAGGCGGCGCGGGTCCGCGAGACGCGCGCGATCCACCACGCCGCCACCGAGGACGCCTACAAGGCGCGCATGGAAGCGGTGCTGGGACGCTCGGTCGAGGCGCACATGAGCACGATCCACGTCGACCCCGATGTAGCGGTCGACATCTTCGTGCTGGGCGGCGGAGGCGGGGCGGGCGCCGCCGCCTCCGACGGCGCGGGCTAGTTAGGCCCCGACCTTTGCCTTGACGATCTCGGTCGCCGCCCCGTAGATCGCCTCGGCGTCGATCTCGGCGGCGCGCAGCAGCTCGGCCGGCTTCGCCGATCCCGGCATCTCCTCGACCGCGAGGACGCGGACCTTGGCGGAGGCGCCGTGCTCGGCCAGCGCCGCCAGCACCGCCTCACCGATCCCGCCCTCCTTCCAGTGGTCCTCGACGGTGACGATCGCCCCCGTCTCCTCGGCCGCGCGCACCAGCGCGTCGGCGTCGATCGGCTTCACCGAGTAGAGGTCGATGACCCGCGCCGAGATGCCCTCGCCGGCCAGCCGCTCGGCCGCGGCAAGCGCCTCGTGCAGAGTGATGCCGGCGCCGACCAGCGTCACGTCGTCGCCGTCCAGCACCGTCTTCGAGCCGCCCGCCTGGAACTCCTCGGACGCGTCGTAGAGCACCGGCGTCGCCCCGCGCGTGGTGCGCATGTAGGAGATGCCGGCGGTGTCGGCCATGATCTCGACCAGCGCCGCGGTCGAGGTCGCGTCGCTCGGGTAGAAGACGGTCGAGCCGTGGATCGCGCGCAGCGACGCAAGGTCCTCCAGCGCCATCTGCGAGGGCCCGTCCTCGCCGATCGAGACGCCGGCGTGGGACCCGCAGAGGCGGATGTCGGCGCGGCTGATCGCCGCCATGCGGACGAAGTCGTAGGCCCGCGAGAGGAACGCCGCGAAGGTCGAGGCGAACGGCGTCCAGTGGCGCCGCACCTGGAAGCCGACCGCCGAGGCGATCATCTGCTGCTCGGCGATGTAGACCTCGATGAAGCGGTCCGGGAAGGCGTTCTTGAAGTCTTCGGAGTGGGTCGAGTTGCCGACCTCGCCGTCGAGCGCGACGATGTCGTCGCGCCGCGCACCGAGCGCCGCCAGGGCCTCGCCGTAGGCTTTCCGGGTCGGCACCGCCTCGCCCTTCTCCCAGGTCGGCATCTCGCCGCCGGGGGTCTCGAAGCGGTGGATCGTCACGTCGCCCTCGGGCTTCGCCACGTCGACCCGCAGGTCGCGTTCGCCGCCCAGTTCCTCGATCGCGGTCGCCGGGTCCGCCAGCGGTTTGCCGTGCTTGCCGGGGAGGTCCTCGACCTCCTTGGCGCCCTTGCCCTTCTTGGTGCGGGCGACGATCATCGTCGGCCGCTCGCTCGCCTCGGCGTTGACGTAGGCGTCCTCGATCTCCTGCAGGTCGTGGCCGTCGATCTCGATCGCGTTCCAGCCCGCGGCCTCGGCGCGCCCGGCGTAGGAGGCGAGCTCCCAGCCGTGCATCGTTTCGCCGGTCTGGCCGAGCCGGTTGACGTCGATCAGCGCGGTCAGGTTGCCGAGGCCCTGCTTGCCGGCGTGCTCGACCGCCTCCCAGATCGACCCCTCGGCCATCTCCGAGTCGCCGCAGAGGATCCAGACGCGCGACGGCATCCGCTCCATCCGCGCCGCGGTGGCGACGCCGACCCCGATCGGCAGGCCCTGGCCGAGCGAGCCGGTGGCGACGTCGACCCAGGGCAGGATCGGGGTGGGGTGGCCTTCGAGCCGCGAGCCGAGCTTGCGGAAGGTGAGCAGCTCGTCGTCCTCGATCGCCCCGACCGCTTTCAGCACCGAGTAGTAGAGCGGGGACGCATGGCCCTTGGAGAAGATCAGGTGGTCGTTGCGGGGGTCGTCGGGGGTGCCGAAGTCAAGCTTCAGGTGCCCGTCGATCAGCACCGCCAGGAGGTCCGCCGCCGACATCGAGGAGGTCGGATGCCCCGAACCCGCCGCGTCGGAGGAGCGGACCGAATCAACCCGCAGCTGTTGGCCAAGTTCGCGTCGAAAATCCATGTCTCCACTCATGAGATGGACGCTAGCGAAAGCAGGCGGCGGCTGTCTGCGATCCTGCCCGGAGGGTGGACGCGACGGCGACGACACAGCTCTACCGGAAGCGACAGCGGCGCCGGGCGATCATCGCCTGGGGGACCCTTGGTGTCGTCGCCGCGCTGGTCGTGCTCGGGGTCGTCTTCGGCGGCGACGACAACAGCTCGGATTCCGGGCCGACGATCCACCTCTTCACCTGGGAAATGTCCTCGGCCCAGTACGAGCAGCTTCACAAGGGCGAGGGCGAGCTCGCCGTCCTCAAGCAGCTCGGCAGCACCGGCATCCACGAAGACGAAGTCGAACAGATCGACCTCCTCCGCCTCTTCCCCCCGCCGCCGTCCGGCTCGAGCTGCAGCTTCTGGAAGCTGAGCGACGCCCCCGACCACCTCGTCCGCCTCTGCTTCAGCGAAGGCGAAGGCGTCCTGCTGGAGAAGGCGGTCCGCGCCCCCGGCGAGGGCGGCGCCGAAACCACCCTCGCCTGAAGAGCACCTCCGGCGAGTTCGCACTTCTCCGCGCATACCGCGGATAACTGCGAACTCACCTGCGAGGCGCCGGAACTTGCTGGGTGATGCAGTGGATGTTGCCGCCGCCGAGGAGGATCTCGCGGGCGGAGACGCCGATCACCTCGCGGTCGGGGAAGGCGCCGGCGATGATCGCGCCGGCTTCCTCGTCGCGGGCTGGGTCGAGGAGGGGGTAGACCACGCGCGAGTTGGCGATGTAGAAGTTGACGTAGCTGCCCGCGAGGCGGTCGCCGGCCCGGCGCGGCCGGCTGCCCTCGACGGGTTCGACGCCCGCCGCCTCCTCCGCGGTCGCGGTCAGGGGACCGGGCGCGGGGAGCTTGATCACCTCGAGCGAGCGGCCGCGGGCGTCGGTCGCCGCCTCCAGTCGCTCCAGCGCGTCGCGGGAGATCGCGTGCTGCGGGTCGTCGGGGTCCTCGACCCAGGTCAGCAGCACGACGCCCGGCCGCGCGAAGCAGGCGAGGTTGTCGATGTGGCCGTCGGTCTCGTCCTCGAGGACGCCGTCGCCGAGCCAGATCACCTTCTCGGTCCCCAGGTGGGCGTGGAGCGCCGCTTCGATCGCCGCCCGGTCGAGCTCCGGGTTGCGGTTCGGGTTCAGCAGGCACTGTTCGGTGGTGAGCACGGTGCCCTCGCCGTCGACGTGGATCGAGCCGCCCTCCAGCACCAGCGGCGCCAGGTAGCGCGGGGTGCCTTCGACCTCGAGCACCTTCGCCGCCACCCGTTCGTCGCGGTCCCAGGGGAAGTAGAGCCCGCCCTCGAGGCCGCCCCAGGCGTTGAAGCGCCAGTCGACGCCCCGCCGCGCCCCCGCCCCGTCGACGACGAAGGTCGGCCCGGTGTCGCGCAGCCAGGCGTCGTCGGTGGAGAGCTCGACCACCCGCACCGAGTCGGGGAGCGCCGCGCGGGCGCGCTCGAACTGGCCGTCGGAGACCGCCGTCGTCACCGGCTCGGCGGCGGCGATCGCGCCCGCCACCGCGGCGTAGGCCTCCTGCGCCGGCTCGGCGCCGCGCCGCCAGTTGTCGGGACGCTCCGGCCAGGCCATCCAGCAGCCCGCGTGCGGCTCCCACTCGGCGGGCATCCGGAAGCCGTCGGCGGCGGGGGTCGTGTCCAGTGGGCTCGCCATCCAGGAATTGTCGCCTACCGGCCCGACCGCGTGGTGCCTACCCGGAAACCCCCGCGCACGCCTGGCGGTCCCACGCGGGTTTCCGGGTAGGCACTACAGTCCGAGGGGGTGACCGAGCCGAGGTTGATCGAGAAGACCGGGGTCGAGGAGTCGCTTGCGCGGACGCGGCCGGCGGGGCGCGCGCCGTTCCGGATCGCGGCCGTGCAGGAGCGCTGGCGTCCCGATCCCGACGCGCACCGCGAGGCGCTCGCGACCGGCATCCGCATGGCCGCGGCGCAGGGCGCGCGCCTCGTCGCCCTGCAGGAGCTGACGCTCTCGCCCTACTTCGCGGTCGACCCGGCCGGGCCGCAGGGCGTCGGGGTCGAGCCGGAGGAACTGCCGGGCGGCCCGACCTACCAGTTCGCCGCCTCGATGGCGGCGGAGACCGGCATCCACGTCCACGCGTCGCTGTACGAGCGGGCGCCCGACGACGGGCTCGGCTTCAACACCGCGATCGTCGTCGCCCCCGACGGCAGCCTCGTCGGCCGCACCCGCAAGCTCCACATCCCGATCACCGCCGGCTACTACGAGGACCGCTATTTCCGCCCCGGGCCGGCCGCGGAGGGCGACGCCTTCCCGCTGGTCGCGCTCGGCGACGCGCGGCTCGGGCTGCCGACCTGCTGGGACCAGTGGTTCCCGGAGCTCGCCCGCGCCTACAGCCTCGCCGGCGCCGAGATCCTCATCTACCCGACCGCGATCGGCTCCGAGCCCGACCACCCCGACTTCGACACCCAGCCGCTCTGGGAGCGGGTGATCGTCGCCAACGGGATCGCCAACGGCACCTTCATGGTCGCGGTGAACCGCTTCGGCGCCGAGCCGCCGCTGACCTTCTACGGCTCCTCCTTCATCTCCGACCCGTACGGCCGCGTGCTGGTGCAGGCGCCGCGCGACGAGGCGGCGGTGCTGGTCTGTGACCTCGACCTCGACCAGCGCGGCGATTGGCTGGAGCTCTTCCCGTTCCTGACGACGCGCCGGCCCGACGCGTACGCGAGCCTGGTCGCGGGTAGGGCGGAGGACCGATGAGCGACGCGACCCCTGAGGGGGCAACGACCGAGAAGTCAATGATCTGTCCCAAATGCGCCGGGGAGATGCGCACCACCCGGCGCAATGGCGTGACGATTGAGCAGTGCCCGAAGTGCCACGGGATCTTCCTCGACCGCGGCGAGTTCGAGCAGCTGCTGAGCCGCGAAACCTCCTTCCTCGGCAACGGCGAAAAACTCCCCGGCCAGAGCACCGACGGCAGCGGGCGCGCCAAACGGTGGCGACGGTGGCGGCGCTGATCGAGTTTCCCGCCGACGACCCGGAGCGCGCCCGCCGCTTCTGGGCCGGCCTGCTGGAGGTCGACCTGGCCGAGCGCGGCCCCGCCGACGGCGCGGGCTGGGTCGCCGAGTCGGCCGGCGTCCGGGTGGGCGTCCACGAGCGCGGCCGCGGCCCCGGCGACACCGCCTCGCTGCCCTACTTCCCGGTCGCCGACATGACCAGCGCCCTGCGCAAGGTCGAGGACCTCGGCGGCTCCCTCGTCCACCCGGGCGAGCGCTGGTCGATCTGCCGCGACTCCGAGGGCACCCCGTTCGCGCTGGAGCAGCGGTAGGGGCGCGGAGGGCCCGGGGCGCTTGCGGCCGTCCGAGGTGGCGCGGGGGTGTCCTGGGCTCCTCATGGG
>CALCIA010000056.1 GCA_937907435.1 uncultured Actinomycetes bacterium | reverse complement strand
CCCGGGGCCGGAAAGTGTGACGTTCCCGGCATCTTCGTCACGGATCCGGCCGAGGCGTGGAAGCTCCCGGGCCTGATCGTCACGTAAGTCCGACTTCCTCACGTCCCTGTGCCGGCTTTCCCACGAACGCCTCACGTCCTGGGCTCCTCATGGGGGTCACAGCCTGCCAGGACCCCCATGAGGAGCCCAGGACCTCCCTCGGACGGCCGCCAACGCCGCGGACCCCCGCCCCCTCAGGCCGCCAATCGCGACCCGTGCTCCGCCACCAGCGCCAGCACGTCATCGGCGTACTTGCCGACGAAGGCCGGGCCGACGCCGCTGATCTCGATCAGGGCGGCGCGGCCGGTGGGGCGGCGGGCGGCGATCGAGGCCAGGGTCTTGTTGTTGGCGACCGTGTAGGCGGGCTTGCCCGCGGCCGCCTGGAGGCGCCACTTTTTGAGCGCTTCGAAGAGGGGGGCGTCGTCGGGCGAGAGGTCGGGGGCCGGGGTGGAGGAGCCGCTCGAGCGGGCGGGGCGGCGGACGGCGATCGTGTCCGGGTCGGGCAGCCAGTCGAGCATGTCGCAGATGTCGCAGCAACGACCGAGGGGCGCGGTCTCGGCGCGGCGGTCGCCGAAGTGGGCGAGCAGGGCCTGGCGGCGGCAGCGGGTGCCGTAGATGAAGCTTTTGATCGCCCGGTAGGCGCGCCAGCCGCGCTCGTGGGCGATCGCCAGCTCCGGGTCGCCCGCGCGCTGTTCGTTGAAGCGCACCAGCCGGCCGAGGTCGGACTTCATCGCCAGCATCACCGCCCGCGCGGGCAGGCCGTCGCGCCCGGCGCGCCCGGCCTCCTGGTAGTAGGCCTCGACCGAGGTCGGGATCGCCATGTGCCAGACCGAGCGCACGTCGGCCTTGTCGACGCCCATGCCGAAGGCGTTGGTGGCGACGACCACGTCGACCGCGTCCTCGCCCCCCGACATGAAGCGCCGCTGCACCACCGAGCGCTCGTGGCCTTCCATCCCGGCGTGGTAGGCGAGCGCCCGCAGTCCCGTCCCGCGCAGCTCCGCGGCCACCTCGTCGGTGTCCTTGCGCGTCCCGCAGTAGACGATCGCGGGCCGGTTCGCCGGGTCGGCGAGCCCCGTCTCCAGCAGCGCCTGGCGCCGTGCCTTCGAGCCCTTGCCCTCCAGCGCGATCACGTCGAAGGAGATGTTGGGACGGTCGAAGCCCGCCCGCACCCGCAGCGGGTCGCGCATCTCGAAGCGCTGCGCGATCTCCACCGCGACCTGCACCGTCGCCGTCGCCGTGCAGGCCATCACGGTCGGCCGGCCCAGCCGCTCGGCGATCTGCGGCAGCCGCAGGTAGTCGGGCCGGAAGTCGTGCCCCCACTCGGACACGCAGTGGGCCTCGTCGACCGCCAGCAGGTCGATCTTGCGCTGCCCGATCGCGTCGAGGAAGACCCGCGAGGCGAAGCGCTCCGGCGCGCAGTAGACGATCCGCGCCCGCCCGTCGCGCACCGACTCCAGCGCCTCCCAGGTTTCCCCTTCGTCCATCGCCGAGGAGACCATCGCCACCGGGTGCCCGGCCTGGGTCAGCCGCAGCCACTGGTCGCGCATCAGCGCGATCAGTGGGCTGACGACGATCGTCAGGTCCTCCGACGCCAGCCCCGGCAGCTGGTAGCAGAGGCTCTTGCCGCCGCCGGTCGGCATCACGATCAGCGAATCGCGCCCTTCCAGGGCCGCGATCACCGCCTCGCGCTGCCCGGGCCGCCAATCGGCGTACCCGAGCTCGCGCAGCAGTTCGTCTGCTCTGTCGGCGGGGGAGAGCACGACCACCCAGGCTAGGCGACGGCCCGGCGGGTTACGGCTACGCCTGTTCCCCCTTGGCGATCTGGGCCGGAACGAGCGCCAATTTCTCGGCCAGCGTGTCGATCGACTGCGCCAATTTGCGGGTGTCGGCTTTGCTGAGTTCTTCGTAGAGGACGAAGCCGGGCCACTTGCTCGTTTCGTAGGGCTCGAGCGCCGCGTAGACGGCTTCGAGGTCCGCTTCGATTTCCTTGGCCAGCTTCGGGTCCTGCTTGGCGATCAGCGGGGCGACCGCTTCGAACGCCACCTGGGAGCCTTCGACGTTGGCCTTGAAGTCGACCAGGTCGATGTGCGAGTAGCGCTCCTCCTCGCCGGTGATCTTCGAGGTCGAGACCTCGGTCAGGAGCTCGTTGGCGCCGTTGGCGATCTGGACCGCCTGCAGTTTCACGCCCTTCACTTTTTCTTCCAGTTCCTCGACGTTCGCCGTCAATTCTTCGGCGACCGGCTTCATGCCCTGCAGGCTTTCTTCTTCCCAGAGGGCTTTCTCGATCCGGTGGAAGCCGCCGAATTCGCTCGGCTTGACGTCGTTTTCACGCGCGTCGATGCGCGGGTCGAGGTCGCCGAAGCTCTCCGCCACCGGCTCGATCCGCTCGTACGGGATGCGCGCTTCCGGGTAGAGCTGCTTCGCCTTGGCGATGTTCCCCGCCACGACCGCGGCGACGAACGGCTTCGTCTTCGCCGTCAGCTCGTCGGTGTTTTCCTCCAGGTAGGAGCGGTAGTCGGCGATCGCCTTTTCGATCTCCGGGCTCTTCTTGGTTTCGAGCTTGCCGGTGACCACCAGCGTGCCTTCCCCTTCGCCGCCTTCTTCCTTGCAGCGCACCGCGTATTCGCCTTCTTCGAGGGTCAGCGAGAAGCTGCCGGAGAGGCCTTCGGTGATGTTCTCGCGCTCGCCGAGGATCGTTTCGCCGTCGAGGATCTCGAGCTCCGAGTACTTGGTCGTGCCGCCGTTTTCGACCTTGAAGTTGATCGGCCCGGCCGGCGCGGTCGCCTTGACCGGTTCGCAGCCGGCGTCGGTGAGCTTGAAGGTGAGCTCCTTGGAGCCCGCCGGCGCCTTGTCGCTCGACCCGCAGGCCGCCACGAGCAGCGCGACGAGGCCTAACGCCGCGGCGGCGAGCAAGGCACGGAAGGGGACACGGTTCATCTGGACAGGCTCCTTGGTGAGGGTTGGACGGCTCTGAAGTTGGGTGTGCCCGGGGCCGGGACGTCGTCTCGTTCGTCACGGCTCCCGGGCACAGGGTGGGTGCTACTTAGGGAACCCTAACAAAGACCTACGGATCTGGTCGGAATAGGTTCGACCGGGGCGCTTCGCGGGTTCAGCCCAGCAGCGCTTCGCCGGCGTAGCCGCCCGGCTTCACCCCGCCGGGGACCGCGAAGAGGGCGCTGCCGACGTGCTTGATGTACTCGTTCAGCGCGTCGTGGACGCCGAGCCGGCGCTGCAGGGCGACGAACTGCTTCCCCGGGTCGCGCTGGAAGGCGATGAAGAAGAGGCCCGCTTCGAGCTCGCCGAGGCTCTCGTCGACCCCGTCGGTGAACGAGTAGCCGCGGCGGAGGATCTGCACGCCGCCGTTTTCCTGCGGCGAGGCGAGCCGCGCGTGGGCGTCGGCCGGGATCACCGGCTTGCCGTCCATGCCGGTCTCCTCCAGCGGCAGCGGGTCGAACTCGTCTTCGGAGCCCAGCGGCGCACCGCTGTACTTGCTGCGGCCGATCGTTTCCTCCTGGTCCTGCAGCGGCGAGCGGTCCCAGACCTCCAGGTTCATCCGGATCCGCCGGCTCACCAGGTAGCTGCCGCCGCGCATCCAGGCCGGGCCGGAGTCGACCCAGACGAACTCGTCCATCGCCTCGCCGTCCTCCGCCTTGATGTTGGCGGTGCCGTCCTTCATGCCGAAGAGGTTGCGCGGCGTTTCCTGGCTGCGGATGGTCGAGGAGGTGCGCCCGAAGCCGAGCTGGGACCAGCGCATCGTCACCGTGCCGCGGCCGATCCGGGCCAGGTTGCGGACCGCGTGGAAGACGACCTGGGGATCGTCGGCGCACGCCTGCACGCAGATGTCGCCGTCGGATTCGAGCCCGTTCAGCTGGTCGCCGGGCAGCGTGGGGAGGGGCTGCAGCTCGGCGGGCCTCCGGTCCGCCAGACCGAGCCCCGGCCGGTCGAAGAGCCCCGGGCCGAAGCCGAAGGTGATCGTCAGGTTCGACGGCGGCAGGCCGAACGCCTCGCCGGTGTCGTCGGGCGGCGCCAGCTGCTCGCGGTTGCCGGCCGCGGTGCCGACCATCCGCCCGGCGGTCATCTCCGCGGCCGCCGTCGTCCACTCCCGCATCAGTTCCCGCAGCTCGGCCTTGCTTTCGGTTTCGAGGTCGAAGGCGGCGAAGTGGAGGCGGTCCTGGACCGGCGTCGCGATCCCCGCCTGGTGCTCGCCGTAGAAGGGGACGGCGCCGCCGGCTTCGGCCGCGTCGGCTTCCGCGGCGTCGTGGCCGACGAGATAACCGCCCGCGCCGAGCCCGACCCCGGCCGCCCCGATCCCCGCCGAGGCGAGCAGTCGACGACGCGTCAGCGCCATCGCCCTAGGCCGGGTTCTCGGCCGTGCCGACGCCGGTCTTCTGCTGTTGCTGCTGCGGGGGCTGCGGCTGCTCGGTGGAGCGGCGGGCCTTGCGGCTGCCGCGCGGCCAGAGGACGAAGAGCGCCATCGGGATCGCGTAGGCGAGGTAGACGAAGGCCTCGACCTGGGTCGGCGCGGGGCGCAGGCCGAGCATCCCGGTCAGGAGCGATTCGGAGATCGTGCCCGGCTGGACCAGCCAGCGCAGGCTCACGGCCTCGGACTGGAAGCTGTTGATCCAGCCCGCCTCGTGGGCGGTGTGGGCGGCGGTGGCGAGCAGGCCGGCGGCGACGAAGACCAGGACCAGCCCGGTGATCTTGAAGAATTTCGAGAGGTTGATGTGGACGCCGCCGCGGTAGAGGCCGAGGCCGATCGCGACCGCGGCGAGCAGGCCGAGGATCGCCCCGGCGCCGGCGGCGGTCGTGTTGGTCGAGTCCTGGAACGCGGCGAGCAGGAAGACCGACGTCTCGAAGCCCTCGCGCAGCACCGCGAGGAAGGCCATCGCGACCAGCGCCATGGTCGAGCCGCGGGCCAGCGCGCTTGCCGCCTCGCCCTCGAGTTCGGCCTTGATGCCCCGCGAGTGGCGGGTCATCCAGACGATCATGTAACTGATCATCGCCACCGCGATCACGCCGACGATCGTCTCCAGCCCCTCCTGCTGTTTCTGCGGCAGTTCTTCGCCGACGACGTCGAGCCCGACGCCCACCGCGGTGCAGAGGACGATCGCGATTCCGACCCCGATCCACATCTGCCGCAGCGCGTCCCGCCGCCCCTCCTTGACCAGGAAGGCGGCGATGATGCCGACGATCAGCGAGGCCTCGACTCCCTCGCGCAGCGTGATGACGAAGGTTGGGATCATGTCTTAGGGCGCCCTGACTTAGGGCGCCCGAAAACCTAGCACGCCGCTAGGAGTTGGGCAGCCAGGGCGCCGACCAGTGGGTCACGCCCTTCACCAGATCGCCCGCCGCGGCCGGTCCCCAGGTCCCCTTCTCGTAGGGATGGATTTTGCCCGGGTGGTCGAGCAGCGGCTGCACCACGCGCCACGTCTCTTCGATCGCGTCCTGGCGGGTGAAGAGGGTGTGGACGCCGTTCAGGGCGTCGCCGAGCAGGCGCTCGTAGGGCTCGGGGTCGGCGCCCGGCTCGCCTTCGAAGAGCACCTCGAGGTCGGCCGGCTCGAATTCCTCGGCGATCGCCTTTTTCTGGAACATCCGCATGCGCGAGCCCGGCTCCGGCTCGATCCTGAACGTGCACTGGTTCGGTTCCGGCGTCTTGCCGTGGCCGATCCCGAGCAGCGGCGGCCGGCGGAAGACCGCGGTCACTTCGCTGGTCTTCTCGGGCAGGCACTTGCCGGCGCGGATGAAGAACGGCACGCCGCTCCAGCGCCAGTTGTCGACCTGGAGTTCGAGCGCGGCGAAGGTCTCGGTGGTCGACTTCGGGTCGACGTCCTTGACCTCGAGGAAGCCGTCGTATTGGCCGCGCACGTAACGCTTCGGGTCGGCGGCGCGCATCGCGCGGAAGAACTCGAGCTTCTTGTCGCGGACCGAGTCGGGGTCGTTGCCGCTCGGCGGCTCCATCCCGATCAGCGCCAGCACCTGCAGGGCGTGGTTCTGGATCACGTCGCGCATCGCCCCGACCGAGTCGTAGAAGCGTCCGCGGTCGTCGACGCCGAAGTCCTCGGCGATCGTCATCTGCACGTGGGAGATGTAGCTGCGGTTCCAGACCGGCTCGAGGATCGAGTTGGCGAAGCGCAGGTAGGTGATGTCGAGCACCGGCTCCTTGCCGAGGTAATGGTCGATGCGCAGGATCTGGCCCTCTTCGAGCACCTCGCAGAGTTCGGCGTTCAGCGCGCGGGCCGATTCGAGGTCGTGGCCGAAGGGCTTCTCGATCACCACGTGGGCGCGGTCGACGAGCCCGGCCGTGCCGAGCCCTTTCACCACGGTGGCGAAGAGCGACGGCGGGATCTCCAGGTAGAAGACCGGCTGCTTGGCGTCGCCGAGCGCCTTCTTCACCCGCTCGAAGGTCGCGTCGTCGCCATAGTCGCCCTGCACGTAGGAGAGGCGGGCGAGCATCGCTTCGAGGGCCTCGCCGTCGGGGTCCTTCACCGTCGCCTCGACCGCTCCCCGCGCGTGCGCGCGCAGCGCCTCGTCGTCCCAGTCGTCGAGCGCGACGCCGACGATCGGGCAGTCCAGCACCCCGGCCTTCTGCATCCGGTACAGCGCCCGGAAGGTCATTTTCTTCGCCAGGTCGCCGCTGATCCCGAAGATCGCCAGCACGTCGGCGGCTTTGTCGACGTGCCCCCTCGTCCGTTTCGCCATCGTGGCGGGCAGGCTACCGCCATTCGGCGCGGTGCCAGGCGATCGGGGGAGGGATGGGCACCCCGGGGCGCCTGCGGGGAGGGAGGAGCGCCTTCATGCCCGCCGTCCCGTTGCTCGCTGACCCGGCCACCCCTCCCGGTGAGTTCGCAGTTATCCGCGGATAGCGCGGATAACTGCGAACTCACCGATGGGCGCCGGCCCGGGGCGCCGGCCGGCGTCTCCCGCCGCCGATCCGCCGCACGGGCGCCGAAACGCCCATCTAGGATGCGGGGCGCCCAGACGCAGCGCGGACCAGGAGGATGGAGATGGAGCTCGGAATCGTCGGCCTCGGCCGCATGGGGGCCAACATGGCCCGCCGGTTGATGAAGGACGGCCACACGATCGTCGCCTACGACGTCGACGCCGAAGCCGTCGAGGGGCTGGCGGGGGAGGGGGCGACCGGTGCGTCCTCGCTGGAGGACCTGGCGGCGAAGCTGGGCGCGCCGCGGTCGGTCTGGGTGATGGTCCCGGCGGGCGACATCACCGAAGCGACGGTGCAGGGGCTGGAAGGGGTGCTCGACTCCGGCGACGCGATCATCGACGGCGGCAACTCCTATTACCGCGACGACATGCGCCGCGCCAAACGCGCCGCCGAGAAGGGGATCGACTACGTCGACTGCGGGACCAGCGGCGGCGTCTTCGGCCTGGAGCGCGGCTACTGCCTGATGATCGGCGGGCCCGACGGCGCGGTGAAGCGGCTCGACCCGATCTTCCGCACCCTGGCGCCGGGGGTCGAGGCGGCCGAGCGCACGCCCGGGCTGACCGGCGAGCCGAGTGCCGCCGAGCAGGGTTACCTGCACTGCGGCCGCAGCGGCGCGGGCCACTTCGTGAAGATGGTCCACAACGGGATCGAGTACGGGATCATGGCCGCCTACGCGGAGGGGCTGAACGTTCTCGAGAACGCCGACGCCGGGAAAACGAAACGGCTCGACGACGCCGAGACGGCGCCGCTCGACCAGCCCGAGTACTACGAATTCGACCTCGACATCCAGGCGATCGCCGAGGTCTGGCGGCGCGGCTCGGTGGTCGGCTCCTGGCTGCTCGACCTGACCGCGGCGGCGCTCGCCGAGAGCCCGCAGCTCTCCGAATACAGCGGCCGCGTCTCCGACTCCGGCGAGGGGCGCTGGACCTCGATCGCGGCGATCGAGGAGGGCGTGCCGACCCCGGTCCTCACCACCGCCCTGCACGAGCGCTTCTACTCGCGCGACCTCGGCGACTTCGGCGACAAGGTCCTGTCGGCGATGCGCTACCAGTTCGGCGGCCACAAAGAGCGCGACAACTAGGAGCCCGACGATGCCCCTGGACCTCGAGGTCACCAAAGACGACAAGGCCGCCGCCCGCCGCGCGGCCGAGCTGATCGCCAAGGCCGGCGCCGCCGCGGTCGCCGACCACGGCCACTTCGCCTTCGCGATGAGCGGCGGCCGCTCGCCCTGGTCGATGCTGGCGATCCTCGGGGAACTCGAGGAGATGCCCTGGCGCGAGACCGAGCTCTTCCAGGTCGACGAGCGGATCGCCTCGCCCGGCTCCGAGGACCGCAACCTCACCCACATGGTGCTCGGCCTCTCGATGGACCACCAGTCGGCCCTCCGCCCGATGCCGGTCACCAACCGCGATCTCGACGCCGCCGCCCACGAATACGACACCTCCCTCCCCGACCGCCTCGACCTCGTCCACCTCGGCCTCGGCCCCGACGGCCACACCGCCTCCCTGGTCCCCGACGACCCGGTCCTCGACGTAGACGACCGCCGCGTCGCCCTCACCACCAACCCCTACCAGGGCCACCGCCGCATGACCCTCACCTACCCGGCCCTCACCGAGGCCCGCCAGATCCTCTTCCTCGTCACGGGCGAGGAGAAGCAGGGCCCGCTCAAGCAGCTGATTGCCGCCGACCCCGCGATCCCCGCGGGCCGCGTCCGCAACGACGCGATCACGATCGTCGCGGATCCGGCTGCCGCGGCGGAGTAGGGGGCTAGCGGGGCAAGGGTCCGCGGCGCCGGCCGTCCGAGGGAGGTCCTGGGTGTCCTGGGCTCCTCATGGGGGTCCTGGCAGGCTGTGACCCCCATGAGGAGCCCAGGACGTGAGGGGTTCGTGGGAAAGCCGGCACAGGGACGTGAGGAAGTCGGACTTACGTGACGATCGGGTCCGGAAGCCTCCACACCTCGGCCGGGTCCGTGACGAAGATGCCGGGAACGTCACACCTCCCGGCCC
>CALCIA010000055.1 GCA_937907435.1 uncultured Actinomycetes bacterium | reverse complement strand
CACACCTTCCGCACACCCGCCCCTCTCGCCACGGCCACAGCCTGCCCGGGCCGTTGCGAGAGGGGCGCGTCCCTACCCGTGAGGGTGGTCGATCACTGGGGCGTGATGCCGAGGAGGTGCTCCTCGGCGCGGCGGTGGTGCTGGATTGTCCGTTCCTGGGAGTCGAGGATCTGTCGAAGCATCAGTTCCTGGCGGATCATCGAGACGCCGATGAACAGAAGCAGAAGCACGGTGGAGAAATTCCACAGTTCAGACAAAGTCCTTCTCCCCTCCCTGACGTTGAAGCTTCGCGTGGCTTCCCTGACCACGTTGCACGAATCTTGTACCGCATAAGCGGGTGACAAAGTGTTAAGGATCGGATTTCTGCAGCTTTCGTGCCGGTCAGCCAACGGAACGGTCACGATCCGCGGAGTGGGATAGCTACCCTGAGCGCATGGCCGATGGGGACCTCAACGGCGTTCCGAGCACCCATCGGGAGAGCCAGCAGCACATCACCGAAGAAATGGACGCGCGGGTCGTCCAGCCGCTGCCGCCGTACCTGATCGTCATCTTCGGGGCCACGGGGGACCTGGCGAAGCGGAAGCTGCTGCCGGGGATGCTGCGGCTGTTCCAGTCGGAGCTGATGCCGGAATTCCGGGTGCTCGGGACCTCGATCGAGGAGATCGGCAACGAGGAGTTCCGGGAGATCGTCCACGACGCCTGCGAGGAGTTCGCCCGCCACGAGTTCTCCGAGGCCGACTGGGCCGAATTCTCCCGCCGGATCGTCTACGTCCCGGTCGGGGCAGGGCCCGAGCGGCTGAAAGCGGCGGTCGACCACGAGATGGAGCTGCTCGGGCCCGACACGCACCTGTTGCACTACCTGAGCGTGCCGCCAGCCGCGGCCGCGGACGTCATCCACATGCTCGGCGAGGCGCGGCTGACCGAGAACGCGCGGGTGATCATGGAGAAGCCGTTCGGCACCGACCTGCGGAGCGCGCAGAAGCTGAACGACACCCTCCACGCGGTGCTGCACGAGGAGCAGATCTTCCGCATCGACCACTTCCTCGGCAAGGAGGCGGCGCAGAACATCCTCGCGCTGCGCTTTGCCAACGGCCTCTTCGAGCCGATCTGGAACCGCGATCACATCGACCACGTCCAGATCGACGTGCCGGAGACGCTGGGGGTCGGCTCGCGCGCCGCGTTCTACGAGAAAACGGGCGCCTTCCGCGACATGGTCGTCACCCACCTGATGCAGATCCTGGCGTTTGTCGCGATGGAGCCGCCGACCGCGCTGGCCTCGCTGCCGATCACCGAGGAGAAGAACAAGGTCTTCCGCAGCCTCGTCCCGCTCGACCCCGAGCAGGTGGTGCGCGGCCAGTACGAGGGCTACCGGGACGAACCTGGCGTCGATCCGAACTCCAGCACCGAGACCTTCGTCGCCCTCCGCTGCGAACTCGACAACTGGCGCTGGAGCGGCGTGCCCTTCTACCTGCGCACCGGCAAGCGGATGGGCGAAGGCGCGCGGATCATCTCGATCGCCTTCCGCGAGCCGCCGCAGTCGATGTTCCCCGCCCATTCCCGGGTCGGGCGCTATGGCCCCGACCACCTCACCTTCGACCTCGACGAATCCTCGCGCGTCTCGCTCTCCTTCTACGGCAAGCGGCCGGGAATGGGGATGGTCCTCGACAAGGCGAGCATGCAGTTCTCACTCGAGGAAACCGACTATCGCGACGACACGCTGGAGGCCTACGAGCGGCTGATCCGCGATGCGATGGCCGGCGACCGCACCCTCTTCACCAGCGCCCGCGACATGGAGCGCCTGTGGGAAGTCTCGGCGCCGCTGCTGGAGGACCCGCCCGCGGTGAAACCGTACCCGCCGGGGTCCTGGGGCCCGGCCGAGATCGGCGCCCTGATCGCCCCCCACAGCTGGCGCCTGCCCTTTGCCCGCCGCTGGCGCGAGTACCAGCGCGTCCCGCTCGCCGCCCCCGCCGAGCAGGGCTAGGCGGCAAGCGCGGCGCGGACCTCGGCGATCGCCTGGTCGGCCTCGCGGTAGTGCACCGTGGCGAAGCCGAGCTCCCGCGCGGCATCGCAGTTGACCTCGAGGTCGTCGACGAAGAGGCACGCCGAGGCCGGCAAGCCGAGGCGCTCCAGCGTGATCTCGTAGATCTGCCGTTCCGGCTTGCGGTAACCGACGAAGCCGGAGTCGATCACGGTCTCGAAGATCTCGTCGACCGGCAGCATCGTGCGCCAGAGCGGCTCCCACTCGCGCACGTTGTTGGTGAGCATCGCCATCCGCCGGCCGCCGCGCTTGCACTCGCGCATCAGCTCGATCATCGGCTCGTTCGGGTCGAGCGCCGCGAAGAAGATTTCGCGGAAGCGGTGGAGCTCGGGGCGGTGCCCGGCGCTCGCCTCGAAACCGTCGCACAGGATCTCGAGGAACTCCGCTTCGGTGACGTCGCCGCGCTCCAGCTTGAAGAGCGGGTTCTCGCCGTCGCCCGCCTCGGCGGCCGCGCTCATCGCTTTGCCGAAGTCCCCAGCAGTGATCCCGTGCGCGTCCTGCAACGCCAGGAAGGAGTTCATCAGCGGCGTGGTGAGGACGCCGCCGAAGTCGGAGACGACCGCCTCGATCGACCCGCCCGCCGCGCCGCCGGCCTCAGGCACGGGCCCGCGCGATCTCGTAATGCCCGAGCCCCTCGCGCCCCTCGACCGACCAGCGGAAGAACGCGATCCGCGTGTGCAGCCCGTCGATCTCGGCCTCGACCGCGCTGATCAGCGTGCCGCCGCCGCGGATCGGCCGGCCGTCTTCGCCGCCGAGCCACAGCTCCAGCGTCGCCCGCCGCTGCACGCCGTCCTCGTCGTATTCGGTCGAGAGCAGCGCCTCCTCGCAGGCGACCGGGGCCGCGTCGGGATCGCAGAGCACCGCCAGCAGCGGCTCGTCGCCGTGGCCGCCGTGCGTCGGCGCGGTCCCGCTCAGCGTCAGCAGTCCCCCGTCGGCGAAGACGATGCCGATCGAGCGTCGTATGACCCGGTCCGCGTCCCTGCTCATCGGCGGCAGCCTATTGTGGGCGGGCCCGCGATGACGATCCGATCCGCCGAACCCGACCGTGACGCCGCCGCCTGCGCGGCGATCTACGCGCCGAGCGTCGAATCGACCCCGATCTCCTTCGAGCTGGAGCCGCCCGACGCGGCCGAGTTCGGGCGCCGCATCGAGCGCTACGCGGCGACGCACCAGTTCCTCGTCGCCGAGGAGGGGGGAGAGGTCGTCGGCTACGCCTACGCCTGCCGCTGGCGCGAGCGCCCCGCCTACGACTGGGCGGTCGAGGTCTCCGTCTACGTCGACTCCGGCCACACGGGGAACGGCGTCGGCCGCGCCCTCTACGCGGAGCTGCTCGAGCGCCTGCGCGCCCAGGGCTTCCGCGTCGCCGTCGCCGGGATCACGCTGCCGAACCCGGCCAGCGTCGCCCTGCACGAGCGGATGGGGTTCGAGCCGATCGGCGCCCTGCGCGCGGTCGGCTGGAAGGTGGGCGGCTGGCACGACGTCGGTTACTGGCAGCTTCTCCTGCGGCCGGACGCCGCCGACCCCCCGGCACCGCCCCTGCCGCCGGGCCCGCCGGCCTGACCCGAGTAGCATTCGGGCATGGCAGATCAAGAGCAGCAGCCAGTCCAGGAGCAGTCGAACGCCGCCGCGGCCCCGGCCGACGGCCCGGCCACCCACCCGGAAGTCGTGACCGAGGAAGACGTCTACGAGGCACTCGAGGAGGTCATCGACCCCGAGCTCGGCCTCGATTTCGTCTCACTCGGCCTCGTCTACGACGTCGCGATCGAGAAAGAGGACGTCTACGTCACCTTCACCCTGACCACCCCCGCCTGCCCGATCGGCCCCCAGGTCTCCGAGCAGATGCGGGAGTTCGTCGGCGACCTCCCCGGCGTCTCGGCGGTCCACCCGAAGATGGTCTTCGACCCCGCCTGGTCGCCGGAAATGATGACCGAGGACGCGAAGTTCGCGCTCGGCTTCTGAGCGCTTGATCGAGCGCATCGAGGACGTGCCCGTCGGGACGGTCGGCTTCCGTCTCGACGGCGACCTGACCGACGCCGACTACCGGGACGTGCTCACGCCCGGCCTGCGCGAGGCGGCGGCGCAGGGCGAGGTGCGGCTGCTGATGGTCGGCGCCGAGGGCTTCGATCTCGGCTCGCTCAAAGCGCGCTTCGAGGAGGCGCGCCGGGATCCCGACCTCGACCTCGGCCACCGCAAGGACTGGCGCCGCGTCGCGATCGTCGCCGACGCCAACTTCATGCTGCGCCGCTCCTTCCCGCTCTTCGCGCGGGTGATCCCGGTCGAGATGAAGCTCTTCGGCCTCGGGGACGAGGCCGCGGCGAAGGCCTGGCTCACCGCCTAGTGCCTGCCTCTCAGCTGTCGGCGGGCGGGAGGCGATGGTCGAAGCCGGCGTCCTCCGGGACCTCTTCGGCGTCGACGTCGTAGTCGTAGGAGCGCTTCGCGCCGGGGCGCCCGCCGGGTCCGCTGCCGAAGCCGCCCATCGTCGCCGCGCCGGGGAAGCCGACGACGGCGACGCGGCCGATCGTCCAGCGGCGCAGGATGCGGCGGGCGACGGCGCGGGTCGGCGGCAGCAGGAAGAGGATGCCGAAGACGTCGGTGATGAACCCCGGCGCGATCAGGAGGGAGCCGCCGAGGATGATCAGGAAGCCGTCGGCGACCTCCTTGGCGGGCAGCCGCCGCTCGGCAAGGGCCTGGTTGAAGCGCCGCCAGGCGCCGCGGCCCTCGTGTTTCAGCAGCCAGGAGCCGAGGATCGCGTCAAGCAGCAGGAGGAGCAGCGTCGGCCCGACGCCGATCAGCCCGCCCACCTGGATGATCACGTAGAGCTCGGCGATCGGGACGACGATGAAGACGAGAACGAGCAGGAGTCCCATCGACAGAGGTTAGCCAGGCGGGCGCCCGGGCATGAACGACTCGGCTACGCCGCGGCGGCCGAATCGCCGGCGGCGGCCAGCAGCTCGTCGAGCGCCTCGTTGATCCCGTCGCCGAGGACTTCGATGTCCTCCATCGAGTCGTAGTCGGCGAGCAGGCCGAAGCCGACCTTGCCGTGGTAGCTCATGATCGCGATCGCGAGGGCGTGGTTCTGCGGCAGGAAGGCGACCGGGAAGACCTCTTCCAGTTCCCGTCCCAGCACGTAGAGGGGGATCTGCGGGCCCGGCACGTTGGTCACCAGCAGGTTGAAGAGGCGGGTGGAGAAGTTGAGGCGGGAGGCCTGGGCGAGGAGCGTCGGCGGCGCGAAGTCGTTGAAGCGGGAGATCATTTCCGCCCCCAGCGCCTGTTTGGATTCCTTCAGGCCCGCCATCTCCTCGCTGATCGTGTGGAGGCGGCGCACCGGGTCCTCGATGTAGACCGGCAGCGGCCCGCGCATCAGCGTGATCCGGTTGCCGAGGTTGCCGTGCTCGTCCTCGGCGCGGATCGAGACCGGCACCAGCGCCCGCAGCTCCAGCCCCTCGGTGCGCACGCCGCGACTGTGCAGCCAGCTGCGGATCGAGCCGGTGACGACCGCCAGCACCACGTCGTTGACGGTGCCGCCGAAGGTGTCCTTGATGCGCTTGAAGGTCGCCAGCTCCGAGCGCGCCCAGACGTAGCGGCGGTGCGGGCCGATCTCCTGGTTCAGCGGCACGTCCGGCGCCGGGTCGGCGAACTGGCTGACGACCTCGCTCAGCGCCTCCAGCGCCTCGACCGCCTTGCGCGCGGCGCTCTCCGGGTGGCGGATCGCGTCGACCGCCTTCTCCGCCACCTTGATCGGCAGCCCGACCGCGTCGCCGAGCCCCCGCCCGACCAGCTCCGCCGTCGACGGCGAGCGGTGCGGCACCCAGGCGTCTTCGACCGCCGCCGGCTCCGGCACCGGCTCGAGGTCGAACAGCACGGTGCCGATGTCGACGCCGGAGATGCCGTCGACCATCGCGTGGTGGGTCTTGGTCAGCAGGGCGAAGCGGTCGCGCTCCAGCCCCTGCACCAGCCACAGCTCCCAGAGCGGCTTGGAGCGGTCGAGCTGCTGCGAGAAGACCCGCCCGGTCAGCCGTTTCAGCTGCGCCTCGCCGCCCGGCTCGGGCAGCGCGGTGTGGCGGATGTGGTAGCTGAGGTTGAAGTTGACGTCGTCGGCCCAGAGCGGCCGGCCGGTCTCCAGCGGCGGCACGACCAGCTTCTGGCGGAAGCGCGGCACCAGGTTGAGGCGCCCGCGGACGTGCTCGACCAGGTCGACGTAGCGCGGCGGCGGCCCCTCGAAGATGAGGATCGCGCCCACGTGCATGTGGCTGGAGGTGCTCTCGTTGGTCAGGAACGAGGCGTCGACGGCCGTCAGGCGGTCGAGATGGTGTCCCTGCGTGCTCATGGCCCGGTCAGGCTATCGGTACCCTGAAGTCATGCCAAGCACTGCAATTCCCGGGCCGCGGCGGGTCCTCCTTGCCGCCCCGCGGGGCTACTGCGCCGGCGTCGACCGCGCCGTCCAGACGGTCGAGCGCGCGCTCGAGGTCCACGGCGCCCCGGTCTACGTCCGCAAGGAGATCGTCCACAACAAACACGTGGTCGAGGCGCTCTCCCGGCGCGGCGCGATCTTCGTCGACCAGGAGGACGAGGTGCCGGAGGGCGCGATCGTCGTCTTCTCCGCCCACGGCGTCTCCCCGGCGGTCCACGACAACGCCGCCACCCGCAACCTGCGGACGATCGACGCCACCTGCCCGCTGGTGACCAAGGTCCACGTCTCGGCTCGTCGCTTCGCCGCCCAGGGCTACACGATGATCATGATCGGCCACGCCGGGCACGAGGAGGTGGAAGGGACGATGGGCGAGGCCCCCGACTCGATCGTCCTCATCGAAACCGCCGCGGAGGTCGACACCCTCGAGGTCCCGGACCCCGACAAGGTCGCCTTCATCACCCAGACGACCCTCTCGGTCGACGAGACCGCCGAGACGATCGCCGCCCTCCGCGCCCGCTTCCCCGCGATCGTCTCCAGCAAGTCCGACGACATCTGTTACGCGACCACCAACCGCCAGATCGCGGTCAAGCAGCTGGCGCGCGAGTGCGACCTCGTCCTCGTCATCGGCTCCACCAACTCCTCCAACTCCAACCGCCTGGTCGAGGTCGCCCGCGAACACGGCGCCGCCTCCCACCTGATCGACAACCACACCCAGGTACGCGACGAGTGGCTCGAGGGTGTCGCCACCGTCGGCATCACCTCCGGCGCCAGCGCCCCCGAGGAATTGGTCGAGCGCCTCGTCGACTTCTTCCGCGACCGCGGCGCCGAGGACGTCGGCGAGCTCCGCACCGTCCACGAGGACGTCCGCTTCATGCTGCCGAAGGAGATCCGGCCGGCGGCGCAGGTGACGCAGGCTTAAGGCCGGGGCGGAGGGACGGGGCCCGCAAGCTGTCGCCCGGGAGGGACGGGGCCCCGCAAGCTGTCGCCGGGTAGAGACCCGCCCCTCTCGCCACGGCCCGGGCAGGCTGTGGCCGTGGCGAGAGGGGCGGGTGTGCGGAAGGTGTGGAGGGACTCTCGCGGGAGCGTCACGGGGGTGCGCCGGGTGTGCGCCAGAAGTGCGGCGGGGTCGTCACCGAAGGACGCCGAGGGCCGGGCCCTCGAACGGTCAGGAATCTCCCCGGTTGGAAATCCGCGTATGGCG
>CALCIA010000054.1 GCA_937907435.1 uncultured Actinomycetes bacterium | reverse complement strand
CCCGTCCCGCCCCAACCTCAGCGCCGCCTATGCCCCCGCCCCCGCCCCGGCGGTTTGCCGGCGTTGCGGAGGGTGCGCTCGGCGGCCTTCTCGGTCTCCTCGCCCATCGTGATCTGGAACATCGCCAGCAGGGCGTCGGAGGCGAGCGGTCGCATCGCCTCGAGGGCGTCGAGGATTTTGTGCCAGTCCTCGTCCGGGCGGCCCGCTTTGTCGAAGGGTCCCCAGATCTGCTCGGTGAAGAGGTCGATGTAGGCGCGGGCGACGGCGTCGGCGTGCTCGTGCAGTTTCGCGGCGAGGCCGATCGCCGCGGTCGGGCTCACGCCGAACTCGATCAGCCGCGTCGCGGCGCCGTGCAGGCGCGGGCTGATCACCTCGATGTTGCCGTCGGCAAGCACCCGCAGGACGCCCAGTTTTTCGGCCCGTCGCAGCAGTCGCTCGTCGACCGCCTCGATGTTCCAGTGGGCGGCGAAGTCGCCGGGGGCGAAGATTTCCGGCATCTCGTCCTCGAACGGCGCACGCACGGCGCGGGCGAAGTCGACCATCTCCTTGGAGGAGCCGCCGGTGCTCTCCAGCACCCGCCGGATCGCCTCCAGGTTCAGCCCCTCGGCCTGCATTTCGCGGGTCAGCTCGATCCGCGCGACGTGCTCCTCGTTGTAGTAGCCGGTGCGGCCCTGAACTTCGGGCGGCGGCAGCAGGCCACGAGTTTGGTGGGCGCGGATGTTGCGGATCGTCATCCCGGTCCGCTCCGCCAGCTCACCGATCGTCATCTTGCCGTCCGGCGCCTTCGCGTTCTTCCCTTCGGTCGCCATCAGGGCATCGTAAGCGCCAGCCGGGCGCCGGTCATCTCCGAAGCGGCGTCGGAGCAGAGCCAGGCGATCGCGTCGGCGATGTGCTCGGTCGGGGTGAAGGTCGGGAACTCCTTACCGGGATTCTCCTCCCGCATCCGCGGCGTCAAGATCGCGTCGACGACGATGATGTTCGCGGTCGCGCCACCCGGCCCGAAGCCATCGGCGAAGGCCAGCGTCCAGGCCTCGGCCGCGGCCTTCGCCGCCGCGTACGCCGCGTTGCCGTTGCTCGGCTTCTGCGCCTGCTTGGCGGAGACGAGGACGAAGCGCCCGCACTCGCTCGCCGCCAACTGATCGTGAAAAGCGCGCGTGGTCAGCTGCACGGTGCGGATCAAGAGCTGCTCCAACAGACCCCAATCGGCGAGCGGCGCCTCGTGCAACGGCTGCCCACCCCGCCATCCCCCGACCAGGTGCACGAGCCCGTCGACCCGGCCGAACCGCTCGACCAACCCATCCCGCCACGCGCCCACCGCATCCTCATCCGTGAGATCGACAGCCCGCCCGTCCCACCGATCCGCCGGCAGCCCAAGCTCCTCCCCCACCGCATCGACCTCCGCCTGCCCCCGGTTGGCCCCCGCGACGATCGCCCCGTCTTCGGCCAACCGCGCCGCCACCGACGGCCCCAACCCACCACCGACCCCGGCGATCGCGACGACCCGTCCCTCAAGTCTCTGCTCCACGTCCACCCCCGCATCCTCCCTTATTTGAGGACCGCCACCAATCCCCCACTTCGGGGAATTTGAAGCGGCCACCACTCGAGCCAAGGAGCGCGGGTCGGATAAACGCGAGGTCAGTCGCGGCCGCATGATCGATGGCGGCCCATCCTCTGGTCCCGCGCCCCTCGGCACAGATGTGGCGGAGGTCGGGGGACTCGAACCCCAGCCGGCTGACTAGGCCGACCTACACGGTTATCAGCCGCTCGCGAACCTCTCGCTTCAACCTCCGCCGGGCAAAATAGCCAGGCGAGCGCTGGATGACCAGAGACGTTCCAAAGAAATTACACTTGACGCATCCGAGAGCCGAGCGCTAGCCTTCGTCTCGGTTATCAGCCGTTCGAGGGTGACGCCCTCTCGCGATCCAAGGCCCGCTCCGGCGGGTCTTCGTGATTCTGGAGACGCAGCCGTATCCCGGCCGCGACTATGGGGGAGAGAGGATTCGAACCTCTGTAGGCAGAGCCAATGGGTTTACAGCCCATCTCCTTTAACCACTCGGACACTCCCCCAGGTGGGTCGGAAATTCTAGTAAGCCGGAGTCAGGCGGGCGGTGCGGCGGCCAGGCGGGCGGACATCTGCTCGTTGAAGGCAGTCACGGCCTTGAGGGGGCGGAGGAAGACGGTGAGGTCGGCGACGCGGCCGTCGGCGTCGAGGGTGAGGTGGTCGATCCCCTCGATCTCGAACTTGCCGCCGAGCTTGGCGGCGAAGCGGAGGACGACGGTGCCGTCGCCGTGGGCCTCGTCGAGGTAGCGGAAGTCTTCGAAGACCTCGATCACGTGCCCGAGGACGAAGAGCGCGGTGTCGCGGCCCTCGAATCCTCTGAAGAGGATCGGGCTGTGGAGGACGACGTCCTCGGCGAGCGTCTCGCGCATCAGGTCGAGGTCCTTGGCTTCGGCGGCGCGGCGGAACGCGTGTGGCTCGGTCATGGGACCACTCTAGCCGTGCCGTGGCGACGGGTGGGATACTCGCGACGGATGCCGGGGGACCACTTCTACTCGAGGCTGTCGAACTCGCTCGGGGCCCGCGGGCTGCGCTGGACCGGCAAGCTGAACGTGCCGCTCTACCGCCTGAGCGGCGGGCGGATCGGCAGCAAGGTCGGCGACGGGCCGGTGCTGCTGCTGACGACGACGGGACGCAAGAGCGGCCAGCAGCGGACCGCGCCGGTTCTCTACCTGGCGCGCGACGAGTCGATGGTCCTGATCGACACCAACGGCGGCAACGAGAAGCTGCCGGGCTGGTCCCACAATCTGAAGGCGAAGCCGGAGGCCGAGGTGCAGATCGGCAAGCGCAAGGTGACGGTCACCGCGCGGATCGCCGAGGGCGCCGAGCGGGAGGAGCTATGGCGGGCCTGCAACGAGCAGTACGGAGGCTTCGACGACTACGTCAAGTGGCTCGACCGCACGCCCTCGGTCTGGGTGCTCGAACCGGTCGGCGTGAGCGTCGCGAGTCGCTAGCTGTTCTTTATGGACCTGTGAGGACCAAAAAGAACAGCTAACTGGCGTCGCGGAGCATCTGCGCCTCGGGCAGGCGCTTCAGCTTTTTGAGCGTGTTGTTCTCGATCTGGCGGATGCGCTCGCGGGTCACGCCGAAGGTGCGGCCGACTTCCTCGAGCGTCAGCGGCTCGGCGCCGCCGAGGCCGTAACGCAGTTCGATCACCTGCCGCTCGCGCTCCGGCAGCGCGTCCAGCGCCCGCCGCACGCCCTCCTTCTGCAGGTGCTCGCTCGCTTCCTCGAACGGCTCCAGGACCGCGTCGTCGGCGACGAAGTCACCGAGCTCCGATTCGTCCTCGTCGCCCACCGGTTTCTCCAGCGAGACCGGCAGTTGCGCCACCCGCAGGATGTCGCGGACGTCGGCGACCGGCCAGCGCAGCTCCTCGGCGATCTCGGTCGGGTCGGGCTCACGCCCGAGCCGCTGCACCAGCTGCCGTTCGACGTGCGCGACGCGGTTCAGCTTCTCCACCATGTGGACGGGGATGCGGATCGTCCGCGCCTTGTCGGCGATCGCCCGCGTCACCGCCTGGCGGATCCACCAGGTCGCGTAGGTCGAGAACTTGTACCCGCGCCGGTAGTCGAACTTCTCCACCGCCCGGATCAGCCCGAGGCTGCCCTCCTGGATCAGGTCGAGGAAGCTCAGCCCGCGCCCCAGGTAGCCTTTCGCGATCGAGACGACGAGGCGCAGGTTCGCCTCCACCATCTGCCGCTTCGCCAGCATGTCGCCGCGCTCGATCCGTTTCGCCAGTTCGACCTCCTGCTGCGCGGTGAGCAGGTCGACGCGGCCGATCGACCGCAGGTACAGCCGCAGCGAGTCGAGGCTCGGTTCGACCGTCAGGTCGAGTTCCTCTTTCTTCGACGCGCCGCCCGCGGACTCGCCGCCGCTGCGCTGTTGTTTGTAGGCGCTGACGCCGTCCTCGGCGATGACGTCGACGCCGTGCTCGACGAGGTTCGCGTGGAGCTGCGACACCTGCTCCTTGGTGATCTCCACCTCCTCGAGCGTGGACGAAATCTGCTCGTAGGTGAGGTAGCCGCGCTCGCGTCCCAAGGCGATCAGCCCGGCCAGCTCCTCGATCTCTGGCGCGCTGGTCGCGTCCTCGCGGTCCACGACTTCCACCGTCTCCATCGGTTCGATGATCGGTGCCTCCTGAAACTATCTCTCCCCCGGTTCCCCCGGATGCCGGCCCCGAAGCTCCGGCAGAACGCGGATTATAGGCAGTGTTCGGGTCCATAGGGGACCGATGGACGGTGGCGTCTAGGCTGTGGAGATGGCGAACGAAACGAGCACCACCATCCGCACCGTCCCCGACGTCCAGTCCGGCATGCCGGCCACTCAGGTGAGCCTCTCGCGGGTCGGCGTGACCGGCGTCGAGAAGGTGATCCGGGTGCGCGACGACGGGCAGGAGAACCTCTTCTACGCCGAGATCGAGTGCTTCGTCGACCTCAACCCGCAGCAGGCCGGCGTGCACATGTCGCGCTTCGAAGAAGTCGTCGGCGAGGCGATCGACGAGGTGATCCTCGGCGAGGCCTTCAAGGCCGAGATCCTCGCCGCCCACGTCGCCGAGAAGATCCGCGAGCGCCAGAACGGGCAGCGCGCCGAGGTCTCGCTGACCGCGCACTATCCCGAAACGGTGAGCACGCCGGAGTCGGAGATGGACACCCAGGAGATCTACGTCCTCTTCGGCACCGCGGTCGCCTCCGCGGCCGGGACCCGCACCCTCACCGGCGTCCAGGCGCAGGGGATGACCGCCTGCCCGTGCGCGCAGGGGATGGTCGCCGAGCTCTCCCGCGAACGCCTTGCCGCCCAGGGCTTCGACGACGACCAGATCGAGCAGATCATCGACGTCGTCCCGATCGCCACCCACAACCAGCGCGGCATCGGCACCCTCCACATCGGCTGCCCCGAGGGCGGGCCCTCCTGGATCGACGCGCCGGAGCTGCTGCGGATCGTCGAGAGCTCGATGAGCTCGGAGATCTACGAGCTGATGAAGCGCCCCGACGAGATGTCGGTCGTCGTCAAGGCCCACGAAACCCCCCGCTTCGTCGAGGACTGCGTGCGCGAGATGGTCCGCCAAGTGGTCGTCGGCTACCCCGACCTCCCCGACGGCGCCTTCGTCATGGCCCGCCAGGAGAACCTGGAGACGATCCACCGCCACAACGTGGTCGCCGAGCGCTACGGCACCCTCGGCGAGCTCCGCGCCGAGCTGGCCAGCGGCGAGCACTCCGCCCACCACGTCGCGATGCGCGAGTGGCTGGAGGGCTCCGCCGCCTGAGGATCTTCCCGATCGGGAAGATTTGTTCTTCCAGAGCGCCTTCCGACAGAAATCTTCCCGATCGGGAAGATTTCCGCGATATCACCGTCAAAAAGGCGTAATCTTCCCGATCGGGAAGAAATGCTCTCCGTTATCGACAGCCCAGATGCCCTCGGCGCGGCCATCCGCGAGCGTCGCCGAGAGCTGAAGCTGACCCAGGAGCAGGTCGCCGGCATCGCCCGCACCGGTCCGCGATTCGTCGGCGACCTTGAGTCGGGCAAGCCCACGGTGCGTCTCGCCGAGGTGTTCCGGGTCCTCGGCGCGCTCGGCCTCGACGTGTCGATCGACCGCCGATGAGCCCCGACCCCGGCTCCGAGCTCGAAGTCTTCCTTCACGACGAAGCGGTCGGCAGGCTCACGCGACTGCCGCGGGCGAAACTGCGGTTCGTCTACCACCCGGCCTGGGTCGAAGCCCAGGGCCGACCGTTGTCCCTCTCCCTCCCGGTCCGGCCAGAGCCCTACGAGCCCGACGAGTGCGGGCCGTTCTTCGAGGGCCTGCTGCCGGAGGACGACTTCCTCCGCGCCGTCGCGCGCGTCTTCCACGTCTCCGCCGGCAATCCGTTCTCGGTGCTCGCCGAGATCGGCGGCGAGTGCGCCGGGGCGGTCGGCGTGGCCGGCGTCGGCTCGGAGGCCCCGGGGACGACCTCGAGATCCGCCGAGCGTTTCTGGACCGAGCGATCGGACAGACGATCGACCAGGTCCGAGCGGCGAAAGCTCCGGCCCGCGAGTCCCTCCCGGCCGACTTCCAGGACCGGCCGGTCATCGAGCGCATCGACGCGGTGATCGAGGAGCGGGCCGAGCGGCTGCTGAAAGCGCGCGAGGAATAGTCCGGAACGGTTGCTCCGGCGGGTCCGGAGCCCCGCAAGCTGTCGCCCGGATTACGGGCCCGCCCCTCTCGCCACGGCCCGGGCAGGCTGTGGCCGTGGCGAGAGGGGCG